>JAWXCP010000114.1:0-12753 GCA_034408685.1 Hyphomicrobium aestuarii
CCCAACATCCATACCCCCGACGTCCACCCCCAGAACGTCCAAGCCCAACACACCGACACCGCCCGAATGCGCCGCAACGGCAGCGACACCGGCCGGACATCGACGCATCGCCGCTCCAGACGCTTGAAGCCAGCAGCTACCGTTCTGCGCATATGGATCGGCCGCGCGGCGCGGCTGGCGATTATCGCCGCCATCGTCACGGGCGGCGCGTTGGCGATCGGCCCAACCCGTTCGCTCGTGGAAAAGACCATTGGCACCGCGGAAGATTTTGCCATCGCTGCCGGTCTTGGCCTCGATACCGTGTCGCTGTCCGGGCAACGCTTCACGACCGATACCGACGTCTTCGACTGTCTGAACCTCGCCCAAACCCGCACGCTGCTGGCACTGAACACCATGACGGCCCGCACGTGTATCGAGGCCCTACCGTGGGTCGCGAACGCCAGCCTGACCCGCGTCTACCCGGGCCGCATTGACGTGGCGGTCGCCGAGCGGCGGCCATTCGCAATCTGGCAACGCGATACGAAAGCCGCACCGCCCTTGGCGAAGACCGGCAGCGCCCTGCTCGTCGACCGCACCGGCCGCGTACTCGCGCCCGCGACGGGCCACCGCGAGGCGCTTCTGCGCATCGCTGGCGACGGCGCGCCAGAAGCTGCCGCCGCCTTGACCGAGGCCCTGATGCACGTGCCCGCGATCTCGGCCCGGCTCGACGGCGCCACCCGGATCGACGGACGGCGCTGGTCGCTCGCGCTATCGGGCAACGTCACGATCGAGCTTCCGGCCGAAGGCGAAGCCACCGCATTAGCCGACCTGTTCCACCATCCCGATGGTCCAGGCCTGCTGACCCGTGGCGATACGGTCATCGACTTGCGCTCGCGATTCGAGATCGCAGCCCGGCCCGCGCTTGCGCGCGCGCCTTCGGTTCCGACCGCTGGCGGAGGCTGAGTCATGCTCGGGGGCACACAAGGCGGACGTGGCACACAGGGCGGACGTGGCACGCTGGTCGGCGTGGTCGACGTTGGCACCAGCAAGATCGTCTGCCTCGCAATCGAAGCGCGCGAGGGGCCGCGTGGCGCCGGGCCCGAATTGCGCTGTCTCGGCGTCGGCCACCAACGCTCCACTGGCATGCGCGGCGGGGTCGTCGTCGACCCGTTGGCGCTTGAAGCGGCGATCCGCCAGACGGTCGCGAGCGCCGAGCGCGCGGCGCGGCAGCGGCTCGAAGAGGTCTATGTTTCGGTTTCGTGTGGCCGCTTGGGCTCACGCACGTTTGTGGTCAAGGCCGACATTGCCGCCCCATCCGTTTCCCGCGCCGACGTCGACCGGCTCTATCAGGCCGCCCTGTCCTATGCCGAGAGCGACGGCCGCACGCTGATCCACCTCAACCGGCGCGAGTATCGCCTCGATAGCGCGCCGTGCGGCGACGACCCTCGGGGCATGGCTGCCCGGCAGCTGGCCGCTGACATCCATGCCGTCACAGCCGACCAGGGTCCCGTTACCAACCTGATGCATGTGGTCGAATCAGCCCACCTGGAGGTCCGTGGGCTGATTGCGGCACCCTACGCGGCGGGGCTCGCCGTCACCACGCCGGAGGAACGCGAACTCGGCGTTGTCGTCATCGACTTCGGCGCGGGGACCACCGGGCTCGCCCTTTTTGCCGGTGGTCAATTCGTCCATTGTGAGGTTCTCGCGACCGGCGGGCACCACTTAACCTTTGAAATCGCAAAAAAATTTCAGGCTCCGCTTGCTGAGGCCGAGCGAATCAAGGCGCTTTACGCTAGTGTGGTCAATGCCCACTCGGGCATCGGCGAGAGATTTTCCTATGCCTTGGCGGGTGGCGCCGATGGGGCGTCGGATGCCACGGCGGGAAATGGGTCGCGTGCGGAGCTGGTCGATATTGTCGAACTGCGGATCGGCGAATTGCTGGCACGTCTCGATGAGCGCCGCCGGGCGCTTGGTGCGGCAGGTCTGCCGGTCGTCTTGACCGGTGGCGGCAGCCAACTGGTCGGCCTCGCCGAGTATGCGGCGATTGCGATGGGAAGCGACGTGCGTGTCGGCCGAACAGCGGCAATGCCGGGTCTCCCGGCCGGGTCGGATCAGCCGGCGTTTGCCACCGCCGTCGGGCTGGCACGCGCTGCGGTCGAAGGCTCGCGGATGGACCTATCGGGGCCGACGCGAGGCGGGTATCTGGCGTCGGTCGGACGCTGGTTGGCGGGTCGGTCGTGATGGATTGCTTAGACGTGGACCGGGTTGGTCCGATTTGTCGGTGGCGTGAATTCAGCAGACGACTTGGATGAGGAACGCCACCCGTCGTTGACGGCAGGGATCCTTAGCCTTCGAACGGGATCGCGGGAGCGCCATGAGCATCAAGCTGCAACTGCCAAGGATGATGGACATGCGGCCGCGCTTGACGGTTATGGGCATTGGCGGCGCTGGCTGCAACGCCATCAACAACATGATCGCATCCGGGCTGACCGGGGTCGACTTTATCGTCGCAAACACGGACGCCCAGGCGCTGTCGTCGTCTTCGGCCGAGCGGCGGGTGCAACTCGGAGCGACGCTAACCGAGGGTCTTGGCGCCGGTTCGAAACCCGAGGTCGGCGAGGCCGCCGCCGAGGAAGCCATCGAAGACCTCAAAGCCCAGATCGTGGGCTCGCACATGCTGTTCATTGCCGCCGGCATGGGTGGTGGCACCGGCACCGGTGCGGCGGCCGTCGTCGCCCGAGCGGCGCGCGAACTCGGTATCCTGACGGTCGCGATCGTGACCAAGCCGTTCCAGTTTGAAGGCGCGCGCCGCCAACGTATCGCCGAGATCGGCATCGACGAGTTGCGCCAGTATGTCGACACATTGATCGTCATCCCCAACCAGAACCTGTTCCGGGTCGCGACCGAGCGCACGACTTTCGCCGAAGCCTTCGTGCTGGCCGATCAGGTGCTCTATTCGGGCGTCGCGTGTATCGTCGACCTGATCATCAAGGAAGGCCTGATCAATCTCGATTTCGCCGACGTCCGCACGGTGCTTGCTGGGATGGGCACCGCCATGATGGGCACCGGCGAGGCCTCTGGCGCACGCCGCGCCATCGAGGCCGCCGAGGAGGCGATCGCCAATCCGCTGCTCGACGACGTGTCGTTGCGAGGCGCTCGCGGTCTGCTGCTGTCGATCAGCGGCGGGCGTGATTTGACGCTCTACGAGGTCGACGAAGCCGCCTCCCGGGTTCGCGCCGAGGTCGATCCCGAGGCCAACATCATCGTTGGGGCGACGTTCGACGAAAGCCTTGGCGACCATGTCCGGGTCTCGATCGTGGCATCGGGTATGATGCGCCAAGCCGCCATCGCGCCGCCGTCCTCGGTTGCGCCGCCGCCAGTCCAGTCGGCGCCGCCATTCTCGTCGGGATCGCCAGTCCAGGCGGCCACATCGGCTCAACCTGCGCCAGCGTCGCATCATCAGCCACAGCCGCAATCCCCGTCACGCCCGGTCCACTCAGCCAGCCCGGTGTCACTTGGCCCGTCTTCACTTGGCCCGTCTTCACTTGGCCAGTCGTCTCTTGGCCAGTCGTCACCTGGCCCGTCCCCCGATCCTCAGTATTCGGACGCCCACCATTATTCCGACGGCCGGTCGTCGGAGGGCCCACCTCGTGGCAACGCGTTCGATGGCCTCGCAGAAACCGAGATGCAGCGCCGGTTGAGCGCGGCGATCGAGATGCCGGTGATGGAAGAATTCGCCGCCGCACACCACGGTTACGAGGGGCAGCCCGAGGCCGCGTCTCAAGGGTCGCCAGGAACTTGGCGTCATGGCGGCGTCACCATCGAGGAGACCTCACCTCTCAGCCTGCAAACTGGTGCCGCGCGCTCCGATCGCCCTTCGCGCGTTCCGGCCTCGGCACAGCCGGTACGGACCGACGAGCCGCCGTTCATGCCAGAATTGCCAGCAGAAGCGCGTCGGCAGCCGCCGCGCCGCATGCCGGAAATCGAGGAGTTTCCGCCACTTGCTCAGAGGGAGTTCCACGGCCGTAACGAGCCGCCAAAGAAACCGGGCCTGTTCGAGCGGCTCGCTGGTATGGGGCGCCGTTCCGATGACGGCGGGAGGCGAACGCATGATTCGCGTGATTCGCGCCACGGCGAAGCGTTTGATGGGCATGCCCCTCACGACAACCGCAACGACAGCTCCGTGAACGCCCGTCAAAACGCGCCGAGCAGTACCGGAACGGGACCGAGAAACAACGGACAACAGACGTCTCAAGATGTTGATATGCCAGCAGTTTTGAGAAAAGATCGGCGCTGAGGATTGTGCGCGTAGTGCGTTGGCTCAGGGCTGTGGTTGTGCGGTAACAGAACGTAAAGAACCGTGATTTGTCGTAACCTCGCCACACAGCCTAACGTCGCGTTAACAGTTGGCGACGCTACCTCACCGAAGTCAGCTTCTGCTCAGGAAGCAACGGATGGTGAAGAGGGGGTAGCGAGCCTTGGGGGTCTGACCGGTAAGCTGCGCGTCGCCGGTGGATCGTTATCGAGGGAAAGCGCGACTATGTCACACAGGTTCATCGGCTCTCGCCAGACGACGATTGCGCGGGAGATCGAGTTGACGGGCACCGGGGTCCACAGTGGCGCACCCGTCTCCCTCGTCCTTCACCCCGCCGAAGCCGATATCGGATATCGCTTCATCGTTACGCGCCGTGGTCGCGTTCTGGCCGACATCGCAGCCCACGTCGACAACGTCAAAAATCTCACACTCTGCACTGTTCTAGGCAATGACGAAGGCGTGACGGTCGGCACCGTCGAACACCTTCTCGCAGCACTTCGCGGCCTCTCGATCGACAATTGCTATATCGAGGTCGACAGCAAAGAAATGCCGATCATGGACGGCAGTTCGGCCCCCTTCGTCGAAGCGATCGATGAAGTCGGCGTCAAAGAATTGTCCGAGCCGCGCAAGTTCATCAAGGTTTTGAAGCCGATCCGCGTTGAGGACGGCGACTGTTGGGGCGAAATTGCTCCCCACTCCGGGTTTCATCTCGACATCGAGATCGATTTTGAAACCCCCCTCATTGGCCGACAGCAACTATCGCATGAGCTGAGCCCCGGTATCTTCCGCCACGAGTTGTCACGCGCCCGCACTTTTGGCTTCATGTCCGACGTGGAACACCTTTGGAAAAAGGGTCTCGCACTCGGCGCCAACCTGTCCAACACCGTGGTTCTCGGCACAGATCGCATCGTGAATAAAGAGGGCCTTCGCCTTCCAAACGAGTTCGTTCGCCACAAGATGCTCGATGCCGTCGGCGATTGGCGCTTGCCGGCATGCCGATCCTTGGCGCCTTCCGGTCGTGCCGTGGTGGACACAAGCTGAACGCCAATGTCATCAAGGCGTTGTTGGGTGATACCCAGGCATGGGCAGTTGTCCAGGCGCCGCGCCTGCGCGAGCAGTATGCGACGGGGATGGTCATGCAGGCGGTGGCCGCCGGCGAATGACGCGCCGAAGGTTCGGCGCCAGCGTTAGGAATTGTCGAATGCGGTGGCAAGAATCGGCGCATGAGCAACGCTTGGCAACCGGTCGACCAGCGTCCCACAGGTCGACCAGCGTAAGGTGTCGCTACGGCACCGGGAACACAGTACCGGCCGAACATGAGTGCCGTCGAAACATTGTCCGCGTCCAGTTTGCATTTTGGCCGCAATCTAGCGCTTGCTAGCAAAGTCGCCCGAGAGACGCACACCCGACCGACGCACACCGCGAGATCGCAACACGTGAGCAAGCAGACCGTGACAACGCACATCCCATCGCCCCGGTCGGCGTCACATCGCCCCTCTCGCGCACGTGTTGCCGGTGTGGTGTTGGCCTTCGCGGTTGCCGCACTTGCCGGGTGCGCTTCCAGCAACGACCTGTCGAAAGCGCTCAATCCCGACCCGCCAGAGAAAATGTTCGCTGACGCCGACGGCATGATGTCCCGCGGACGATTTGAAGACGCGGCCAAAAAGTTCGAGGAAATCGACCGCGACCATCCCTATGCGCCGGAGGCGCGCCGCGCCACGGTCTTGGCAGCCTATGCCAACTACAAGGGCGGCAAGCTGCCCGAGGCCATTGCTGGCGCCGAGCGCTACACCACGCTGCACTCCGGAACCAAAGAAGCCGCGCTGGCGCAGCACATCATTGCCTCGTCCTATTACGAGGACATCAGGGGTCCCCAGCGCGACCAAGGCACAACCAAAAAAGCGCTCGCTGCCTACCGCACCCTGAAGACGCGCTATCCCGACAGCACCTACGCGAAGGACGCCGACAATCGGATCCGCATTTGCGAAGACACGATTGCGGCCTCCGAGATGGAAGTCGGCCGTTACTACATCAAGAAGCGGCAGTTCCCAGCCGCCATCAACCGTTTCAAGACCGTCGTGACCGAGTACCAAACGACGGCCCACGTCGAAGAGGCGCTGATGCGCTTGACGGAAGCGTATTTGTCGCTCGGCATCGCCAACGAGGCACAGAACGCGGCGGCCGTACTCGGCCACAACTACCCCGACTCGAAATGGTACCGGGACGCTCACGGGCTGCTGGCCGCCGGCGGTCTTGCCCCGCGCGAACAGGACGGGTCATGGCTCTCGCGCACGTGGCGCAGTCTGCCGAAATTCAGCCTCGGCGGACCGGGTTAACCGGGCCGATCTGGCGGCCGATGGACCGACGATTACGGTAGGGCGGTGTTCGTCCAGACGTGAATTAAGCCGCCGCTCATCGGCGCTCCGGCTTCACTGATTTTCGTATTGCGCGACTGCCGCTTTGTCCGGCATTTCGCGCAGCCGTCTGAAGTTCGGCCCGGAATACGTCGCGCTTTTCGTGGATCGACGCGATCACCGGCCCGGTTGGCACGCCAAGCCCAACCAGCACAGCCTCCGACAGCTGCAGGCTTGCCTCGATCGTTTCTGGCACGGCATCTGTAACGCCCACGCCATAGAGATGGCGAGCGTGTTCGGCGTCGCGCGCCCGCGAAACGATCAGGATATCTGGCCGCAGCGCGCGGACCGCAGTGACGATCGCATCGATTTCGGCGCGCGAATGGATCGTGATCACCAAGCCGGACGCCCCCATCAGCCCGCAGGCGAGCAGGAACTGCCGATCCGTCGCGTTGCCGAAGTAGACGGGCTTGCCGCGCCGTCGCTCATCGGTGACAGTCGCCGCGTCGAAATCGGTCGCCGTATAGGGAATGCCGTGCCCATCAAGGAGGTCACACACGACCTGGCCGACGCGGCCATAACCGACCACGATCGCATGCCCGGAGCGCGGGTCCGGCAACGCTGCGAGCTCTTCGCCGTTGGCAGGATCATCGGCAACAGGGGCTGGCGCTAGGCGATGGGCAAGCATTGGCATCAACGGTATCGTCATCATCGTCAACGAGGTTACCGCGAGCGTAAAGCTGGCGACCGGCTGCGCGATGACCGCGGTCGCAGTCGCCAATCCGATGGCGACGAAGGCAAACTCGCCGCCGGGGCCGAGCAGGAGGCCGGTTTCGACCGCCGCAGCCCATGGCACGCGATAGAGTCGCGCCAGTGCGATCACAATCGCGGCCTTGAGCAGGATCAGCCCCGCGATCGCGCCAACCAGCAGCAATGGCTGGCGCGCAAGCTCGCGCACATCGATCCCCATCCCGACCGTGAAAAAGAAGATGCCGAGCAAGAGGCCCTTGAACGGCTCGATCGTCGCCTCGATGGCCTTGCGATACTCCGTGCCGGCCAGCAGCAATCCGGCGACGAATGCGCCAAGCGCCATAGACACGCCAGCAACAGCTGCGACGACGCCAGTGGCAACGATCACAAATAGCGTCGTCGCGATGAACAGTTCGCTAGACCGGGTCCCCGCGACCAACCGGAACAACGGCCGCATCAACGTTCGGCCCGTGAGGACGATCACGCCAAGGGCCACCGCTGCTTGGCCAAGCGCCATCACGACCTTCAGCCATATCGGCTGCTCGCCTTCCGTGCTGAGGATCGAAACGAAGATCAGCAGCGGAATAACCGCAAGATCCTGCGCCAGCAGCACGGCGAAGCTCGCCCGGCCCGTCGCACTCGTCATGCGGTTGGCTTTGGACAGCACTTCGAGCACGATTGCCGTCGAGGACAACGCCAACGACGCGCCGATCAGGAATGCGCTTGGTGTGCTTAAACCGGTCCGCGACAGGATCGCAGCAATCACGATCGTCGAAACCGCGACTTGAAATCCGCCCAGTCCAAGCACGAGGCGCCGCATCGTCGTCAGGCGCTCGACCGACATCTCAAGGCCGATTAAAAACAACAGAAACACCACGCCGAGATCGGCAATACCGGCGACGTTCTTGGCGTCGACGACCGTAACCCAGTAGAGCGCTGGCATTTCGCTGATGAACGAGCCGAGCCCAAGTGGTCCAAGGATGGCGCCCGCGACGAGATAGCCGAGAATGGGGCTGATCCCGAGGCGCTGCACCAAAGGCACGACAACGCCTGCGGTGGCAAGCACCACGAGCGCGTCGCTGTAGGCGGGGATATTGATCGAGCCTGCCATGCCGCCTCCGTCGTCAGACCTACCTGTCGGCGGGTCCGTCCATGCACCATCACCGTCGAGACGATGGTTCTGCGGGAACGTTACGCGAGCGAGGGTCCGCTGGTCTTGAAGAAACGAACAAGCCGGTGGCCTGCCAAAACCGCTCGCCCGAAAACCGCTCGCCCGAAAATCGCGCCCGAAAATCGCGCTCGACACGTCGCCCTTGTCGCGCGACCCTTTCCGCTAGGACCGGTCGCACTGACGCCAGGAGCCGAAGCATCAGTAGCCTAAGCACCAGGAGCCGAAGCATCATGGCCAAGATGAAGCGCGCGCTCGGGTTGATGAGCGGCACATCGATGGACGGCATCGACATCGCATTGATCGCAACCGACGGCGAAACCGTTGGCCAGCGCGGCCCGGCGATGGCGTTCCCATACACGGACGCGACCCGCGCGCGATTGCGCGACGGTCTGGTTGCAGCGCGCGCGATGACGTCGCGGTTCGAGCGGCCGGGCAACCTCGCCGAACTCGAGACCGAACTGACCGAACTGAATGCGGCGGCCGTCAACGCCTTCCGCCGCACGCACAGCATCAGCCGCGCCGACATCGACATCATCGGCTACCACGGCCAGACCGTGCTGCACCGCCCCCCTGCGCACCGGGTCGAGACGACGGCCGAGGGCGTTCCCTACGACATCCCCGAGCCCGGCTTCACCGTCCAATTGGGCGACGGCCGGTTGTTGGCCGAGTTGACGGCACTGCCCGTCGTTTATGATCTGCGGGCAGCCGATATGGACGCGGGCGGCCATGGCGCACCGCTGGTACCGGTCTATCATGGCGCACTGGCAGCGAACCTCCCCGCCCACCCCGTGGCAATCGTCAATGTCGGCGGCGTCGCCAACGTCACGTTCATCGGCAGCGATGGCGGCCTTGTCGCCTTCGACACCGGCCCGGGCAACGCGCTAATCGACGACTGGATGCTGAAACACACTGGCCAGCCGTTGGATGAAGATGGCCGCGTCGCCGCTTCCGGCCGCGTCAACGACGACGTCGTCCGGTTTTACCTCGCGCATGCCTATTTTGCAGCATTGCCGCCCAAGTCGCTCGACCGCGCCGCCTTCATATCCGACACCGTTGAATGGATGAGCGTCGAAGACGGCGCGGCGACCCTGACGGCGCTGACCGCTGGCGGTATCGTGCGGGCGCGCGAGCACATGAAGGAGGAGCCAGCACTCTGGGTCATCGCTGGCGGTGGACGGCGCAACGCGACCCTGATGCGGATGATTGCCGAGCGCGTCGAAGGCGCGGTGGTGCCAGCCGAAGCAGTTGGGCTCGCTGGCGACAGCCTCGAAGCCGAGGCGTGGGGCTTCCTCGCAGTCCGCTCACTGGCCGGGCTGCCGATCACGTTTCCCGGCACGACCGGCGTCCCCGCCCCGACCCGCGGCGGTGTCCTGGTCCCGGCCCCGGTGATGATAACGTAGTTCGGCAAGCCCACGCCCGCGCCGTCCCGACGCGACTTGACCTGTCGCGCCAGATTACACCCTCCCCCGTTCGGCG
Organism: Hyphomicrobium aestuarii; assembly: GCA_034408685.1. Lineage (GTDB taxonomy): Bacteria > Pseudomonadota > Alphaproteobacteria > Rhizobiales > Hyphomicrobiaceae > JANXVY01. The sequence continues at coordinate 10,046 of JAWXCP010000114.1, forward strand.
CGGATCAGGCCGAGCACATAGCTGACGAGTGCTGCAGCAAACCACAGCGCGCCCGTCATAAGCAGGAAGCCGCTCGCGATACCGGCATAGACCCACGATGTCCATGCCAGGGCGTCCAGCGCCCGCACGGCCAGCGAGTGAGGCAGCGGCGGCTTGCGCTCCGTAAGCGTCAGACGGACCGTGCACAATTCGTTCTGCGCGTCGAACTCGCCAAGCGAAACGCCGAGTGCCTGGATTTTCTCCTCGATCTCGGTCAGTCGGCCTTGCAGCTTGATCCGCTCGTCGATCGAGCCACCCGATGCGGCGATGCCATCGAGCGCCGCGCGTGCTTTTTCGAGCGTGGTGCGCCGTGCTTTGAGTTCGAGATAGTCGTTGGTCTTGTCGTTTTTGACGACATCGATCTGCGTGCTTGTTCCGATGGTCTGCAGCACGGCGATAAACGCTTCGAATTTGTCGGGCGGCACGCCGATGCCGAGATAAACCGAGCGTCGCCCGGTCAGCCCAGCGGCCCGTTCGACCTGCACGATCCCGCCGTGCGCCTCGATGGCACCCGACACCTTTGCGCGGTCGTCATCGTATGCCGTGGTCGACTGCGCCAACGTCGCGATTTTTTCGTACTTTTGGCTTTCGCCCGATGGCGGGCGTACGCCCGTCGGCTGTACGGACTGGCCCCCCGCGCTCGCATAATTCTTGCGGCTGAGTTTTTCGCTCTGCTCCTGGGGAGCATTGAGTTGCCGCAACTCGCCAGCGCCAAACGCGTTGCCGTCGGCTGGGCCGCTCCGCGATGGCGTCAATGCCAGTTTTGCCGAGAACAGCGCAACAAACAGGGCAGCGGCGAGGATCGCAGCGCGCAATAGGCTCATCCGCATCGTGGCTCCATGGGCGGCAGAGTGTCGGGTCTCGCAGTGGCGGACGGTATTGCGCCGGTTCCTGGCGGCGCTAAGGCAAGGCCGGGATAACCGATCAATCAAGACCGCCTCCCATTCCCCATTGACGGGAGCCGCCCGGCAGGCGGAGACTTGAACTTGTGACAGTCTTATTTCGTCACGAAAGGAACCAGGGCATGCCCATTCAACTGACCGGTAAAAACGTCCAGGCGAGCGAGGCGTTCAAGGAGTACATCACCGCTAAGCTCAGCGAATCACTCGAGAAATACATCGGCCCCGAAATCTCGGGCCACATTCGGCTCGAGAAGGAGCGCGGGCGCTTCCGCACCGATTGTTCGCTTCGCCTCAAGACCGGTCTGCTGCTGGAAACCCACGGCGAAGGCGCCGATGCCTACGCCAGCGCCGACGCCGCCGTCGAGCGCATGGACAAGCGGTTGCGGCGTTATAAGCGGCGGCTAAAGAGCCACCACAACCACCACCAGAGCCGCCAGAATGGGCAGGCCGTGCGCGAATACACGGCAAATGACTTCACCGTCCGGGCCGACGAAGACGAGGTGGACTCGGACGTGCACCATGAAGCGCCAATGGCTGGCCCGATCATCATCGCCGAAGCCGAGCGCGCGATCCCCGAGTTCCCGGTCAGCGAGGCGGTGATGCAACTCGACCTTACCGATCGACCGTTTCTGGTGTTCCGCAACGCGTCGCACGGCGGTTTGAACGTCGTCTATCGCCGCGAGGACGGGCATATCGGCTGGATCGATTCGGCGGCGGAAGCGGTCAGCGTGTAGCGCGACACGATGGTCGAAGGCCGCCCACTGCTGCCATGGCACGCCATTGCCGAATCGTCGCATGCTCCGTTCATGGTTACGGCACGGAGTGTGCACAGCAGAGAGTGAGCGCATCGAAGGGTGTGCGCGGAGGAGTTCGGAAAGCAGAGTAAAGAGCGCATACGCGGCCGAGCGGATGCGGCGGGGCGAGCACCGAGTTGAAATGCGGTGCCAAGCCATACCGTTCTACTGCCAAAGTTGTCGGCAATGATTGTATTTGTCACTCGCCGTCAACATCTTGTACGGAGACGGCGTCCACATTGGTGCCCGTTTAATTTGGTTTGAGCAAGACAAACGGTTTCGGGAGACGAGTTCAGCGCGCCGCAAGTTCACGCTGCCATGAGCGTTCGTCGCAACGCGTAGGGACTGTATGACCGGGGAACCTCGAATGGATCTCACCGAACTGCTGATGGCCGACGCCGTGTTGAACGGTATCACGGCCGCGTCGAAGAAGGGCGCGTTGGAGGAACTGTCGGCCGTCGCGTCAGCCCATACCGGCCTCGATCAGCGCGACCTGTTCAGCGCGCTCGTTCAGCGCGAGAGGCTGGGGTCGACCGCGCTCGGCCGCGGCGTCGCGGTTCCGCATGTTCATGTGCCGGGGCTCGACCGCATCTACTGCGCGTTTGCCCGCCTGACTACGCCGATCGACTTCGAGGCGCCCGATAAGCTTCCCGTCGACCTCGTGTTCCTGCTGCTGTCACCACAGCACGCCAGCGGCGACCATTTGAAAGCCTTGGCTCGCATCTCGCGACTGGTGCGCGACACGACGACGATGGAGCGCCTGCGCGCCGCACGCGGCGTCGATCAGCTACGGGCGATCCTCTTGCCGCAACGCGCGCCCCACGCCGCCTGACGGCGAAATGGAAACAGGTACAAATTTCCGGCCGCAAATGTCTTGATCAGGCGACTTGGTTCATCCGGTGGAAATCGGTACCTATCAAACTTTCCGAGTGATCAATTTCCGTGATCAATTTCCGTCATGGCCCGCTTCAGG
>JAWXCP010000115.1:0-3083 GCA_034408685.1 Hyphomicrobium aestuarii
AGACGGGCATCATAGACGGGCATCATAGACGGGCATCATAGACGGGCATCATAGACGGGCATCATAGACGGGCATCATAGACGGGCATCATAGACGGGCCCAAAGTCCAGTTGAAGCGTCAGCCAACGTCAGCCAACAACATCGGCTTGCAACATCGCTCACGCCGCAGTATCAGCTGGCGCCTGCGTGGGCCCGATAGGTGCCAAGCGCTGGAGAGGTGGCCGAGTGGCTGAAGGCGTCAGTCTCGAAAACTGAAGTAGGTGTAAGCCTACCGTGGGTTCGAATCCCACCCTCTCCGCCAGAACTTTTGAAATCAGTATTTTGCCAATGATTTGAGGGCGTTGAGCATCAAGCACACTCCGCGATGCTCCCAAGAAGTGCTCCCAAGTTTGGCTCCCAAGCGGATGCGGGTCAGAAGATGGCTCTGATATCGCGCGCGCCGTGGACCACGCGGACGATGATTATGTGATCGTCCGTCGACATGTAGTAGATCACGTAGTTCTTGTAAGGTAAGGCGCGGAGACCGGGTGCCAACTGGTCTCGCGGGGTTCCCATCCCCGGGAACTGGAGCAACGGCTGAAACTTGGCCTCAAGGGAAGACACGAACGACGTGGCGGCCTTAGGCGAGTCCTCGGCAATGTAGGCCCAGATTTCTGCAAGATCGTTTTTGGCCGTTGCGGACACAACAAGATTCAAGGGGCGCTTAGCAGACATGAGAGTTTAGCGTTTCTTTGCAGCGATGCGTTTGCCCGCCTTGACGATCGCTGCAACGCTAAATGGTTCAACGCGCCCTGCGGCAACATCATCGAGACCTACTTGGATGTCGGCACGGAGTGAGGCCAGTTCAGCGTGACGACGAGCCTCAGCCATTTCCCAGTCGCGCAGGGCTTGCCGCATGACCTCGCTGACCGAGCCGTACTGGCCACCTTCGACAGCTTCTTTGACCCGCGTAGCCAGGTCCTGGGTGAGGGTAATTGTGAGACGTTCCATGAGTTTGATCCTTTCGCTCCCTTATAGAGAGTAACACTAATTCATACTTTATCATACTCTATTTGCTGTTTCTTTCAATCGGCAGCGCTGAATAGAGCGTGCTGCGCGACACGCCCAGAACCTCAGCAATGGCCCCAACCGAGATGGTCGGATCGGTCAGCATAGCCTTTGCCTTGGCGATGGCCGCGTCATTGAGCTTGCGGGGCCTGCCACCCTTGCGGCCTCGGGCCAGGGCAGCCTTGAGGCCTGCGTTGGTGCGCTGGCGAATAATCTCACGCTCGAACTCGGCGAACGCTCCGGTGATTGAGAAGAACAACCGCCCCTCTGGCGTAGTGGTGTCCATGTGCGGGTTGAGGCACCGGAACCCAGCATCGGCCTCCTTGAGACGCTCCAGCAGTGCCAGAAGCTGATTGAGCGACCGCGCCAGCCGGTCGAGCTTCCAAATCACCAGCACATCGCCGGACCGCAGCTGTTCGAAGGCCTTTTCCAACTCGGGGCGGTCGTCGGCTACCCCCGAGACCTTTTCCTCGAAGATTTTACCACAGCCAGCCGCTTTCAACGCATCGCGCTGCAAGTCCAGGTCCTGGTCGTGGGTCGAGACGCGGGCGTAGCCAATGAGCATTGTTCAAAAATCGTCTCACAGGCGGCGATAGCGGCTAGTTCGCTTTCCGCCATCAGTCGTGCCTCCATCGCCATCGACGCGTCGATCTGCTTTTTCAGTGTCTCGGTGGTGGATTGGGCCTGTGTCGGCTGCAGGCGAAATAGCACATCGCCCTCTTCGACGATTTGTGCATCGCGGACGAGAATTTCGCGGATGATCCCGCCCTCCAGGTGCTGGATCGGTTTGCGGTCGCCTTCGACCGAGACGCGACCCGACGCAACGGCGGCGCTGTCAAGCGGTGCTAACGCCGACCAAGCACCAAACCCGCCAAACACGATCGCGATCGAGGCGAAGGCCAAGCGCGAGAAGAAGCGGAAGTCGCGGAGTTCGGACTGCGTATCGTCGATGATATGGACTGTCATTTTCGGTCTCCTCTTACGGCCTTTTGGGCAACGGCCACTTGGTTGGATGGCGCCAATTTGGCCGCGTTCGGCAAAGGACGCTGTTTCCGACGGAACAGGCTTTTGCACGGCCGTCCGGATTTTTACTTCTTATGTCCGGGAGGACCACACCGTCCGCCCTCCCGGCTGTTGATGAACTATTGCGCTTTTAGAACGGCCAGCCGTTCGCGTTGTCTTGACCGTTGTCCATCGGGAAATCGGGGAGCATGGGCATGCCCTCAGCATCAAACGGTGGCTGGTCAAGATCGGCTGGAACGAAGCCGTTTTCATCCAACAATTCATCGGCATGTTCGGGGAGCATGATCGGGTCACCGGCCTGATGCAGCAGGTCGTGCATCAGTTCCGGGTCGTTCATGCGATCGAATGCCTCGCCAGCTAGACCATCTGCCAGTTCGTCGATCTTTGCGAGTTCCTTGACAGCCTCAACGGCAGCCACACCCACATCGTGCCCATCGACAACGGCTACGGCCAAGTTGCCGGCGGCCTCGCCGAGGTCTTCAGCCAGGTTTTCATCGAGACCAGCATCTTTTAACTGATCGCCGAGGCCAGCTTCGATGAGGGCACCTCCGCCGGCCTCACCGAAGGTTTGTCCCTCGAGGATGTTACCCGTGAAATCACCGAGCCCGGCTGCGAGGTCTTTGTCGACGCCAGCATCTTCCAAGATGGCACCGACACCAGCCCCGGCGGCTTCGGCAGCGGCTGCACCGACATTGTCCCCGTCCACGACGGCGCCGACAAATTCGCCGCCAGCTTCGCCTAAGCCTTCTGCCAAGTGCTCGTTCACGCCTGCAGTCTCGAGCACCTCTCCAAGTCCGGCGCCGGCCGCATCGCCCAACGCTTCGGACAGGTCTTTTCCTTCAGCGAGGCCCTGGAAGAATTCGACGCCAGCGCCGCCAAGCGCGTTGCCCAGAAGATCGCCGCCCGCAACGCCGATTAATCCGCCAGCTGCGCCGCCAAGGGTTGCAAACAGGACGTCGTCGAGATCGCCGCCTGAGACGATAGCTTGAAGCCCTTCCGCGCCACCATTGAGC
>JAWXCP010000116.1:0-11930 GCA_034408685.1 Hyphomicrobium aestuarii
GACGCCGGGCCGGTCGAGACGGGCGGCAATCGCGTCGATCTCCGGCAGGTAGGCGTTGTCCCACTTCACGAGCCACTGGCGCGACACGGAGTCGAGCGCTTTGAGGGCCTGTTTTGGGACGTACTTTGTCGGTGCGTCGAGGAGGCGGTGGGCGCGGGCCGGGTCGGCGTCCAGCGTATCGAGCGCGAACCCCGGCCCGGTGTCGAGTACGGGAATTGCCAGCAGGCCGGGGATCGGCTGCCCAGCGAGCCCGGCTGCTTTGGTCCTGGGAGCACCGCCACTCGTGGACGGCCCAGGCGCTGACATGCCCGGCGGAACCATGATGTCGTTCATAACCTATCCCCGAACGTGTTTCATGCTTGCGAAGCTGGATACTCGAAGCCTGAACATCAAACGGCTAAATCCTAGCAAGCCTGAATACGGCCCCCTGAGTCCGGCGGTTTCGCGTTGACAATGACATGGCGGCGAGCGATAGCCACGGCAACGTGGCAAACCGTTCGTTTGCCGCGCTAAAAACGCTGTTTCAGGTTGGTTCGTTTCGGCTTCGGAACTTGTTTCGAGGTTAAACGCACCATCAAGCGCTCGCTGAGGCCCTCGGGTTTGCATGCAGCCACCGAAAAACGCGGCAACATTCGCCTGCGACTGTTCAAATTGATTGCCCGATCAACTCTGCACGAGTTGCTTAGGCGCCCGATTTGGCGGCGGCGCTAGAGGAAGGCCTCATCATGTACGCTGTCATCAAGACAGGCGGCAAGCAATACCGCGTTGCGCCGAACGACGTTCTGGAAATCGAGCGGCTCCATACCGCTGAAGACGCTGGCGATACGCCCCGCCGCACGCTGATCGGTGCCGATGGCACGATTGAATTTTCCGATGTTTTGATGGTCGGTGGCGAAGGCCGCACGATCGCCATCGGCGCGCCATTTGTTGCTGGCGCCAAGGTCGTCGCCGAATTGGTCGAACAGACCCGCGGACCTAAGGTCATCGCGTTCAAGAAGCGCCGCCGCAAGAATTCTCGCCGCAAGCGCGGCCACCGTCAGGATCTGACGCTGGTCAAAATCACATCGATCGTCGGCTGACGACACGAACCGCACCAAGGAGACATCGAGATGGCACAGAAAAAGGCCGGCGGTTCGACCAAGAACGGCCGCGACAGCGAAAGCAAACGCCTCGGCATCAAGAAGTACGGCGGTGAGGCTGTGATCCCCGGCAACATCATTTGTCGGCAGCGCGGCACCCAGTGGCATCCTGGCAAGGGCGTCGGCATGGGCACCGACCACACGATTTATGCCGTCGTCGAGGGCAACGTCGAGTTCCAGCGCCGCTCTGGCGATAAAGTGTTCATCAACGTCAAGGCCAAAGCGGCCGACGTAAAGGCCGCCTGATACGGCTGGCCGACTTGCGACCGCAGGGATTGCAGCGGGAGGATGGATCAGCCATTCTCCCATCCTGTATTGTGGAGTTGCCGCAATGACCGCGAAACGCAATTTTGCCGATGCACCGATGACCGTCGATGAGTTCTTCGCCTGGGACGGCGGCGGACACGTCGGCAAGCTCGAACTGGTCAATGGCCGGGTTCGCGCGATGGCACCGGCCAGCGAGGCACACAGCTCGATCCAACTCAACATCGGGACGGCGATCAAAAATCATCTCAGGGCGACCGGTAGTAAGTGCCGCGCGGGAACCGAAGCTCCGGTCATTCCGCCGATGTTGCCCAAGAAGAACGCCCGCGCGCCGGATCTGGCAGTCACCTGCGCGCCGCCGTCGGTCGACAAGGTGTTCGAAAACCCTATTCTGATCGTCGAGGTTCTATCACCGTCGAATGAAGACGACAGTTGGGAAACGATCAGCGCGCTGGCTTCACTGACGTCGATGAAGGAAATCCTCGTCGTGCAGTCGACGTCTGTCGAGGCAAAAGTGTTCACCCGCGACGCAACCGGCGCTTGGCCATCCGACCCGGTCACGGCGCTTGCTGGCGGTACCGTCCACCTCTCCTCGCTCGGCCTCGATATCCCCGTCGCGGACATCTACGAGGGTACATTGCTCGAGGCGGAAGCCAGAACCATTGCCTGAGCGTGGTTCACGCGATGATGCGAACGGACCCGGTTCATTCGCGGCCCGGTTCATTCGCGGCCCGGTTCATTCGCGGCCCGGTTCATTCGCGGCCCGGTTCATTTGCGGTAAGGTATGTTCCGCTAAGGTTATCGGCCCTGCTTCCGTTTTGGGACCACTTTCCCAATGGTTCGGGCACACTGTTTTTTTCTCCAGACCTGTCGAGTTTGTTCACGTGCCGCAGCCGACCGACCCGTTCAAATCGCCCGACACGTCCGCCATCGACGGCCGGACGCTGATCGCTTGGGGCATTGAACCGGGTCCGCGGTTCAAGCTGGCACTGGCGCATGCGCACGAGCTTGCGGCTCAGGGCGAGACACGCGACGCGATCCGCGATGCGATTACGGCAGCGTTCCCGAAGCCGGCCATCCTGAAGCGCAAGGCATCTGGCACATTCGCGTCGGCAATTGCAGCCGAGACCGACGAGGACACGGCCAACATCGCGGCCGTTGAACAGCATATGGCCGAGCTGATGCGCTGCCCGGTGCTCGAACATGGCGCGATCATGCCCGACGCCTGCCCCTCGGGTTCGGCGCCGGGGACGATCCCCGTTGGTGGCGCCGTCGTCAGCCGGGCGATCCACCCGGCGTTCCACTCCGCCGACATTTGTTGTTCGATGTATGCCAGCGTGTATCCGGTTGGCACTGATACGCGCGTCTTCATCGACGCATTGAAAGCCTCGACGCGATTTGGCCCGGGTGGCCGAAAGCCCGATGACCAGATTGCCGACCCGATCACCGACGAGATCGAGACCACGCAGAACCCGTTCCTGACGCAACTTGCATCCCGCGCCAAAGCGCAGCTGTGCGACCAGGGCGACGGCAACCATTTTGCCTATCTCGGACGGATGTACGTGACGCCCCACCTCGTCGCCCGATTGCTCGGAGCGGGGCAGGACGAACTTGCCCGCGCGCTCGATGGCCATACGGTCGTCGATGTTCTCGTGACGCACCACGGTAGCCGCGATCTTGGCGCCCAGGTCTACAAGCGCGGACTGACGGCTGCCATGGCGCACGTCGCGAAAGTGGCCCCCGACACGCCGCCACACCAAGCCTGGCTCGACCCGGATAGCCCAGCTGGGGACAGCTACTGGGAGGCGCTGCAATACGTGTCGCGCTGGACCAAGCGTAACCACCAGCTTGTCCACGAGCGCACCGCTACCCGCCTTGGCCTCACCGCGCTGACAAGCTTCGGTAACGAGCACAATTTCGTCTGGAAGCGCGGCGCGCACTATTATCACGGCAAGGGCGCGACCCCGGCGTGGACGGGGGCCGACGGCCATCCGCTGCTCGGCCTGATCCCGCTCAACATGGCGGCCCCTGTGCTGCTGACGCTTGGCCGTGACAACCACACGTACGCTTCGTTCTCCCCGCACGGGGCTGGTCGCAACAAGAGCCGGACCGCGACGCTGCGCGAACATGGCTTGCTTGGTCTGCCTCCGGACCAATTCCAGGCCCGCTCGGTCGAGCTTCTCGACCGCCAAACCGAAGGCCTCGACGTGCGCTTCTTCTATGACCGCCCGGACGTGTCGGAAAGCCCGCTCGCCTACAAGTCGGCCGCGCAGGTGCGTGAACAGATCGAACGGTTCGGCCTTGCCGACGTCATCGCGACGATCGAGCCCAAGGGTTGCATCATGGCTGGCGAATACGACAAGCCATGGGAAGCGGCCAGGGATGCCCGCCGCGCGAAGCGATCGGTGGCAGAGGGGAGCGGCTGATCATGCTTCATCGCCGTACGACATCATCGCCTGATGCTACGCCTGCCATTGCCACGCGGCGCCTCGTGTTGCGCCCGCTGGGCGAAGCCGATGCGTTCGACTTCGCCGTTCTCGGCGGTTCGATCGAAGTTGCCAGCATGATCGGCCACATCCCCTATCCGCTGACGATCGCGAATGCCCGCGGCTGGATTGCCGAACTACCGCTCGATGGCCCGGAACGCTGCGTGATGGCCGTCCGCTGCCGCGATGAACTGGTCGGCGTTTGCGGATTTGCGCCGGAAAGTGATGGCCTGCACGCCATCGGCTATTTCATCGGCAAGCCGCATTGGGGCCGGGGATTTGCGACGGAAGCCGCCCGCGCCATGGTCGCCCGATGTTTTGCTGTCACCAGTTCGCGCGGCATAACGGCCAACCACTTTATCGAGAACGCCGCGTCTGCGCGGGTGCTCGAGAAGCTCGGATTTTCGCTGGCTGGCGGCGGTCGCAGTTGGTGCCCCGTGCATCAGTCCGACCGTGATACGCTTGTCTACCTGCTGACCCCGGCCGCGTTTCGCGCGTTGCCCGAGGTCGCGTCCCGCAAGGCGAACCCGCTATGAAGTTTCTCGATCAAGCCAAGATCCACATCAAGGCCGGCAATGGCGGCAACGGCTGTGTTGCGTTCCGGCGCGAAAAGTACATCGAGTTCGGCGGTCCGTTCGGCGGCGATGGCGGCAAGGGCGGCGACGTGATCGTGGTCTGCGTCGACAACCTCAACACGCTGATCGACTATCGCTTCCAGCAGCATTTCAAGGGCAAGAACGGCACCAACGGTATGGGCAAGAACCGGACCGGAGCCCACGGCGAAGACTGTATCTTGAAGGTGCCGCCGGGCACTCAGGTTTTCGCCGAGGATGGCGAGACGCTACTGGCCGACCTCGTCTCGGTTGGTGACCGGATGATGCTGCTCGAAGGCGGCAACGGCGGATTTGGCAACGCGCGGTTCAAATCGTCGACCAACCAGGCGCCATACCATGCCAATCCTGGCCAGCCCGGCCCTGAGATCACCATTTGGCTGCGTCTCAAGTTGATCGCCGATGCGGGCCTCGTCGGCCTGCCCAATGCGGGCAAGTCGACGTTCCTTGCCGCCGTCACTGCGGCTCGGCCGAAAATCGCCAATTATCCGTTTACGACGCTGCACCCTAACCTCGGCGTGGTGCTCGCCGGCGACCGCGAGTTCGTGCTGGCCGATATCCCCGGCCTGATCGAGGGCGCCAACGAGGGCGCTGGCCTCGGCACCCGTTTTCTTGGCCATATCGAGCGCTGTGGCGTGATCTTGCATCTGGTCGACGCCACGGAGCCCGACGTTGCGGAGGCCTACCGCACCGTTCGCCGCGAGCTCAAAGCCTATGGCGCCGACATCGAGGGCAAGAAGGAAATCGTCGCTCTATCCAAAATCGACGCGGTGCCAGCCGACGAGATCGAGGCCAAATCCGAGGCTTTGCGGAAAGTGGCACGCAAGAAGCCGTTGCTGCTGTCGGCTGTCTCGCGTGCTGGGATGGACGAGGCGATGCACGCGATCGCGCGCGAGGTCGGGCGCCGCCAGGACGCTGCCGCAGACGACGAGACAGCGCAGCCTTGGACGCCGTAAAGCGGTCGCGGCCTACCGCGCTCCGCCGACTGGGCTACCGTGCTCCGCCGACCGGGCTACCGTGCTCCGCCGACCGGGCTACCGTGCTCCGCCGACTGGGCCACCCTTGATCTCGACCTCATAGCCCTTGGCGCGAAGCCCCGCGAGCGTCAGGTCGAGGTGGGCGCGGTCGCGAGTTTCGATCACGAGGTGCAACTCGGTGCCCTTGGCTGGCAAATCGGTGAACACGCGCTGGTGGTAGACCTCGATGATGTTTGCCCCGGCATCGCCAATCACGGCTGAGACTTTCGCGAGTTGGCCCGGTTGGTCGGGGATGTCGATCACGACCCGCGACAGGCGGCCCTCGCGCGCCTGTTCTCTCGTCAACACGCTGGCGAGCAACCGCGTATCGATGTTGCCGCCGCACAGAACAAGGCCAAGCTTGCGGCCCTTGAACCGCTCCGGCGCCGATAGCACGGCCGCCAAGCCCGCCGCACCCGCGCCTTCGACGACCGTCTTTTCGATCCCGATCAACAGGGCGACCGCCCGTTCTAGTGCGGGCTCGGAGACGAGGTCGATCCGGTCGACCAACGCGCGGATGATCTGTTCGGTCATCACGCCTGGGGATTTGACCGCTATGCCTTCGGCCAGCGTGTCGCCACCAATGGCGCGGGTTTCGCCTCGGATCTTGTTGAACATCGACGGGTAAAGAACGGCTTCGACGCCGACGATTTCGATCAGAGGCTTGCGCGCCTTGGCCGCGATCGCGATGCCCGAGATCAGGCCGCCACCGCCAATCGGCACGACCAGCGTATCGAGATCGGGTCTCGCGTCGAGCATCTCGAGGCCGATCGTGCCCTGCCCGGCGATTACGGCCGCATCGTCATAGGGGTGTACGAAATAAAGCCCACGTTTGGCCGCCGTGTCGCGCGCGAAAGTTGCCGCATCTTCCAGCGTGCGGCCGGTAACGATGACCTCCGCGCCGTGGTGTCGGGTATTTTCGACTTTCACCGTCGGCGTGCCCTCAGGCATCACGATCGTGGCAGGAATGTCGAGACGGCGGGCGTGGTAGGCGACGCCTTGCGCATGATTGCCAGCCGACATGGCGATGACGCCACGGGCGCGCTCAGATGGTGGCAGCAATAGCAGCCGATTAAGCGCGCCGCGCTCCTTGAAGCTGGCCGTGAATTGCAGGTTTTCAAACTTCAGCCAGACGTCGGCGCCGGTCATTTCCGACAGCGTGCGCGAGTGGTCGAAATCGGTGTCGAGCACCGCGCCACGAATGCGCTCTCGCGCTGCCTCTACGTCGGCCAGCGAGACAGGCAGGGTTGCGGCGGCGATCGCGATGGCGTCGGTCCGGGCGGCCTTGGTTTGAGTTGGCGTCACGCGGGCCTCGGGTGTCAAAGATTTCTGAGAATTTGGTCGTAATCAGTGTGGGTTCCAATCCAAAACCATTGGAAGTTCTCGTCCCCTTCGGTCGCCAGGGCTCGATACCCGAGGCCGATCCGAACTGACCAGAGGTCGTTTTTCACTTTCTTGAAATGTAGCCCTGGATATCGGGGATTGTCGCGCAGGTTCGAAAAAGACCGGATGGCTGCTGCCTGAACCTCGGCCGGGAGCTGATCGAAATGTGGATTGAACCGCCGATCCTTGACATGGCGTTTCACGGTTCAAAACTCTTCAAAATCGCCAGCTTTCTGGGATGCCCGAACTTGATCGAGGAGCTTATCGAGCTTGCCCGCCTTGGCATCGCGCTCGATGGCCTCGTCGAACAGCCGCTCGTCGAGCTCATCTAAGAACGCGCGCAATTTGATGCGCTCATCGAGCGACAACGTCTCGATCGCCTCGGTGATTTCGTCCATCTTGCCCATTGTCGCCTCGAATCGCGCTCGGCTTGATTTTCAGCGCTCCCCCGCTACAGAGCGGGTTAGCGCAACGCACAACCTGCACCATACAAGGATACGGCACCGATGGCCAACGTGGCATTCCTCGGACTTGGCGTCATGGGCTTTCCCATGGCCGGGCACCTCGCGACCAAGGGCGGCCACGCGCTGACCGTCTATAACCGGACCACCGCGAAGGCCGAAGCCTGGGTCGCCAAATACGGCACGGGGACGTTTGCGACGACCCCAGCGGCTGCCGCCAAAGACGCCGATTTCGTGTTTGCCTGCGTCGGCAACGACGACGACCTGCGGGCCGTAACGATCGGCGACCACGGCGCGTTCTCGACCATGCGGCCTGGTACGGTGTTCATCGACAACACCACGGCGTCGGCAGATGTTGCGCGGGAACTGGCCAAGGCCGCCGAGGCAAAGGGCTTCCACTTTCTCGACGCGCCCGTATCGGGTGGACAAGCCGGTGCTGAAAATGGCCAATTGACCGTCATGGTTGGTGGCGACGCGGCCGCCTTTGCCAAAGCCAAGCCGGTGATCGACGGCTTTGCCAAGATGGTCAACCTGATCGGCCCGTCGGGCGCCGGCCAGCTGACCAAAATGGTCAACCAGATCGCGATTGCGGGCCTAGTGCAGGGCCTCGCCGAAGCCATCCACTTCGGCAAGTCGGCGGGTCTCGACATGCAGGCGGTGATGGACACAATTTCCAAGGGCGCGGCGCAATCCTGGCAGATGGAAAACCGCTGGAAGACGATGGATGCGGGCAAATTCGAATTCGGCTTTGCCGTCGATTGGATGCGCAAAGACCTTGGCATCGTGCTCGATGAAGCCCGGCGCAACGGCGCAAGCCTTCCGATGACGGCGGCTGTCGACCAGTTCTATTCCGACATCCAAAAAGTCGGTGGCAGCCGCTGGGACACGTCGAGCCTGATTTCGCGGCTCAAGGTGCGTGAGTAGGCGACGCTCAACCGCGCGGGACGTCGGCATGAATCGTACTTCAAAACGAACCGCGACCGTGAATAACGGCGCGCTGGCGGCCCGGCGGCATCTCATCATCTTCGCGCGGTTTCCCGTCGCGGGAGGCGGAAAGCGGCGGCTGGCGCGTGGCATCGGCGCGGCGCAGGCGGTTCGGTTCCAGCGCATCCGGGTTGCGCATCTCATTGCGACATTCGCCCGCGACCCGCGCTGGTCGACGACGTTTGCCGTGACGCCTGACTTCTCCGGACCATGGTATCCGGGAAACCTCGGCCTCCGGGCCAGCGCCGTTCGCCACCTCTATCAGGGCCGAGGCGACCTCGGTAGCCGCATGGCGCGCGCCGCCGACCTGATGCCGCCGGGTGACGTCGTCATCATCGGCAGCGACATTCCCGGCATCGGGCGCAGCGACGTGGCAGATGCATTCGACGCCTTGGGGCGGGCGGACGCGGTGTTTGGCCCGGCGCCCGATGGCGGCTACTGGCTGGTTGGCCTCAAGGGCACGCCGCGCCGCAGATCGCCCTTCGACGGCGTGCGTTGGTCGAGCGCGCATACACTCGACGATACGATCGCCAACCTCGGCAGCGCGCGCATCGCTTTGCTCCGCACGATCCAGGACATCGACGAGCCAGCCGACCTCGCGGCCGCGCCAGACTGGCCGCGATTGATCCGCTGAGGCGGCCTACGGCTCGAGCTCGGTATCCCAGTAGAGATAGTCGACCCAGCTTTCGTGCAGATAGTTGGGCGGGAACAACCGCCCGTTGCGGTGCAGCTCATATACGGTCGGGCGGTATGGCGCCTGCATGGGATGCATGCCGCACACCGCCGGCATCGCGCCGCCCTTGGCGAGGTTGCACGGCGAACAGGCGGTGATGACGTTATCCCACCGAGTCATGCCACCGCGCGACCGCGGGATGACGTGGTCGAACGTCAGCTCATCCTTGTCGCCGCAATACTGGCATGTGAAGCGGTCGCGCAGGAACACGTTGAAGCGCGTGAACGCCGGGTAGGTCGCCGGCTTCACGTACGTCTTGAGAGACACGACGCTCGGCAGCCGCATCGTGAAGTTCACGCTGCGGACGTAGGTGTCGTACTCAGAGACGATGTTGACGCGGTCGAGAAACACAGCCTTAACCGTGTCCTGCCAGCTCCAGAGCGAAAGAGGGTAATAGCTCAGGGGCCGGAAGTCCGCGTTCAATACCAGGGCCGGACTGCCGTCCGGCGTAGCAGCATGCGTGTGCAAGGTCCTTATCCCTATGCCGCCTCGGCTGCGACCGAAACCTCCAGATGATCGATACTCACGACTCCGGAATACTAACCGTCCATGTCAGCTCTGTGAAGCCTTGTCACCGCGCTGCAAAATCGTGGTTGATAGCCGGATCGGCGTGCGCCTTGTCGTCTGCATCATGTCTTCTACGCTAGCGCGCGAGCGCCCGACCTTTCGCCGCTGGCATCCCGGCTCGCAGTCCGCCCCCGCCGTTCTACAGTCTCAGGAACCAACCCACAGTTCGCCAGTGAGATAGGCTGCCGCAGCTTTCGAGCGTGGGTTTGCAAAAAATGCTGCCGCCGACCCGTGCTCGGCAAGACGCCCTCGGTCGAGGAACACGATATCGCCCGCGAGCCGCCGGGCTTGGCCAATATCGTGGGTCACCAGCACGATCTTGGTCCCGTTGGCCACCGCCCGCGTCATCATGCACTCGACGAAGGCTGTCGCTTGCGGGTCGAGGCTGGCCGTCGGCTCGTCGAGGAACAGCACCTCCGGCAGGCTCGCCAACGCGCGGGCCATCGCGAGGCGCTGTTGCTCACCGCCTGACAGTTGCCGCGCCGGGGTGTTAGCCAAATGGTCGAGACCGGCGTCGGCGAGCACCTCGGCCGCCGTCCGGCGCTGGCTCGCCCGTGGACGGTGGCGCAGCACGAACACGATGTTTTCAAGTGCGGTACGGCGCAGCAGTGTCGGCCGCTGGAACACCAGCGCTGACCGGCGGCCGGCAACGGCGGCGCTTTGGCCACGGCCGGTCGCGTCCTTGCCGATACCCCACGTCACAGCCCCGGCGTTGGGTTCGATCAATCCGTGCAACACGCGCAACAGCAGGCTTTTCCCCGCGCCGTTCGGCCCCATGATTACGGTTGGCGGACCCTGCGCGATGGTCAGCGACAGACCATCGATCAGGGTTCGGCCTTGACGGGTGACGACGATGTCGCGCGCGGCGAGCGGCAGCAGACCTCCTGGAATGGGCGCCAGTGCTGGATCGGCTGCGGCCGCGATGAGGTCAGCCATGGGCGGCGGCCCCTTGCGAGTGCTGCCGCATGACCGACACCCCCGCGTTGATCGCCAGCGCGATCGCAATCAGCACCAGTCCCAACGCCAGCGCCAGGGTCAGTTCGCCCTTCGACGTTTCGAGCGCGATCGCCGTTGTCATCACCCGCGTTACCCGGTCGATGTTGCCGCCGACGATGATCACGGCACCGACCTCGGCGATGGCCCGGCCGAAGCCTGCCAGCGCCGCTGTGACCAGCGAAAACCGATCCTCCCACACCAGCGTCGCGATGGTCTCGGTCCGCGATAGCCGCATCGAGCGGAACCATTCGTCATACTCGCGGTGGCGCTCGGTCAGGCTCGCCTGCGCCAGGGCGGCAATCAGCGGCGTGACGATCACCGCCTGTGCGATGATCATCGCGGTTGGCGTGTAGAGCAGGCCAAGAACGCCGAGCGGGCCGGATCGGGATAGCAATAGGTAGACGATCAGCCCGACCACGACCGGTGGCAGCCCCATCAACGAATTGACGATCGTGATCAGCGCATTGCGGCCGGGAAACCGCAACACGGCCAACGCGGCACCGAGCGGAATGCCAACGAGACAGCCGATCACCACGGCCGTAAGCGAGACCATCAGCGACAGGGCAATGATCTCGTACAACCGCGCGTCGCCCGAGATGACGAGCGCCAGCGCGGTGGAAAACACGGTCGAGAGGTCGGTCATATGGCGCGTGCGGGTCCGGACGAAGCGCGCGGGACGTGCCCGCCACTATGCTAGCCGAGACATAACGCACGGGCCGCATACCGGCAACGGGTCGCGTAGGGGCAACGGGCCAACTGCGGGCAGCGGGCCAACTGCGGGCAGTGGGTGCGGTGCAGCGGCATTCACCTGGACCTAGGCACCGGATCACGCCGACAAGTCCGTCATGGCCCGCTTCAGGCGGGCCACCCAGACAAGCTTCCGGATCAGCAGATGTACGGGTCGGCGTCCCCAAAAGTAGATCCCCGATGCCCCGACACCATAGCGCGGAGGGCGGACGACCGCTAACGTGAGAGGCGTTTTGTTTATGCGTTGGGGGAAGCCATGCCACGTGATGTCGTTGTGCTATTCGTGCACGGAATTAATACGACTAATGCAAACTATCATAAACCTCTTTTGAACCGCATTGTCGCGAAGCTTTCACCAGAGGAGCAACGTTGTATCATATCACGCCCTGTGTACTGGGGCGATATAGTGCGTGGTCGCTCTAGCGAGTATCTTTATGACGCGTCGAACATGCCTCTCCCTTTAGCTCAGGCCAACGCTGCGTGAACTGAGCCGAAGCGGCGGCAGCGGCGGGCGCCATCGATGATCTGGCGCATGGTGCGGGC
>JAWXCP010000117.1:0-25190 GCA_034408685.1 Hyphomicrobium aestuarii
CTTGCCAATACTGGCCGTATTGGCTTCGCAAAGCTCCTGGCACTCGGCCATTGGGGACCTCATCCAGCTCCAAACCATAACTGACGACACGCCCTAGTGTTCCGTCTCAGACATTTGCCTCCCCCAGCGGCGAGGCTTGGAGCAAATGTCTGAGACACGAGGAACACTAGCAAGCTTTTGTTTTTAGTGTTGCTTTTGTATCTGACGTTTGGTTGAGAAAACAGATGCGGGCGGGGACCAAACGTCAGATGCGCAACACGAGGGGTCCGGATTTTATACTGAATCACCTAGCCGTTTACCGCAGGCAAGGCCCTAGGGGCCTTCCGCTTTAGATAGAAGCGCGGACGGCCTCTAGGTCTCTGTTTTGTCGTGCTTCTTTACGGGAAAACCGCTCACACTTTTCCCGGAAGCACTCTAGAGTACTGATCGATAACGGTTTTGCGAACTTTATCGCCACTGTGCTTGCATCGCAGCGTGCAATCGCCCAAGTTTCCCCCACATACAGTTGACGGGCAAGTTCAGCTCGCTGCGACGTCAACGTTCTTTAAGTTCAAGCCGGTGACGACTTCAGCAAAGCCACGTTCAGCAAAGCCACGTTCAGCAAAGCCACGAGGCCGATGCACACCGACGTCACAGACCTGCGCAATTTTTATCAGACGCCGCTTGGCCTCATGGCGCGGCGCATCCTGACCCAGAAAATCCGTGCGCGCTGGCCGCGCCTCGATGGTTTGACGCTTGCCGGGTTCGGGTTCGCCTCGCCATTCCTTGGCTCATTCCGCACCGAGGCCCTGCGGATCGCCGCGCTGATGCCCGAAGGGCAGGGTGCGCTGGTGTGGCCTTCGTCGGACCGCAACATGACGGTGCTCGTCGAGGAGGAGCATTGGCCGCTTCCCGATAACAGCATGGACCGGATACTGGTGATCCACGGGCTGGAAACGTCAAATCGGCCAGCGGTAGTATTGCGTGAGATGTGGCGCGTGCTGGCTCCCTCAGGCCGGCTGTTGATCGTCGTGCCGAACCGTTCGGGCGTGTGGGCGCGAACCGATCGCACGCCGTTTGGTCAGGGCCGACCATTCAGCCGTGGGCAACTCGAACAGCAGTTGCGAGACAGCCTGTTTACACCGGTCGGCTGGGACAGCGCGCTGCATTTGCCGCCGATCGATCGCGGGATCGTCGTGCGCTACGGCCCGACGTTCGAAAAGGTCGGTGAACGCGTGTTCCGCCAATTCGCTGGCGTGATGATGGTAGAAGCAACCAAAGAGTTGATCGCGCCTATCGGAAAGGCGATGCCAGCGTTGGCGGCCCAAAAGCTCAACCCGATCACGGCCACCGTCCGGCCGCGTGGCCGAGGAATAGCCGCGCAACAGCAGCGCGCCGACCTTCCAAGCCCAAGCGGGCCATGCAAATCGCTTTGACGGTCGGTAACCGAACGCCCCGGCACCGGGACGTCGGCGCAACCGAACGCCCCCGCAACCGAACGCCCCGGCATCGGGACGCCCTTGCAACCGGTCGTCCGTCGTTATTCCGCAGCTTTGGCCGAAGCCGGCATCTCTGAGACGGGGCACTGCGCCCATAGATCGCTCAGTGCCGTGCACAGTTGGTCCATATCGGCATTGGTGTGCATCGGCCCCGGCGTCAGTCGTAGCCGCTCGGTTCCGCGCGGAACGGTTGGATAGTTGATCGGCTGGACATAGATGCCGTAGTCGGACAGCAGCGAGTCGGTCACCTGCTTGCAGCGAACCGGGTCGCCGACGAACACAGGCACGATGTGGCTCGGATTGTCCATCACCGGGAGACCGGCTGCCGTGAGGCGGGCCTTCAGAGTTCGCGCCCGTTCTTGGTGGCGGGCACGTTCGATCTGGCTACGCTTCAGGTAGCGAACGCTCGCCAGCGCGCCAGCAGCGATCGCCGGGGCGACCGAGGTCGTGAAGATGAACCCGGCAGCGGTCGAGCGGATGGCATCGCAGCACGCGCGGCTGGCCGCAATGTATCCACCCATGACGCCGAAACCCTTGGCGAGGGTGCCGTTGATGATGTCGATGCGGTGGGCCTGTCCGGCTCGCTCGGAAACGCCGCCGCCGCGCGCGCCGTAGAGGCCAACGGCGTGGACCTCGTCAATGTAGGTCATGGCATCGTATTCTTTCGCGAGATCGCAAATCTTTTCGATCGGCGAGATGTGGCCGTCCATCGAGTAGACGCTCTCGAACGCGATCAGCTTTGGCTGGTCTTTTGGCAGCGTGCGGAGCTTTTCTTCGAGGTCAGCGACGTCGTTATGGCGGAATATTAGCTTCGGGCAGCCCGAATGCCGGATGCCCTCGATCATCGACGCGTGGTTCTTTTCATCCGACAGGATGACCAGGCCGGGGATCAGCTTCCCGAGCGTAGCCAGCGTGGCGTCGTTGGCGACGTATGCCGATGTGAACAGCAGCGCGCTTTGCTTGCCGTGGAGGTCGGCGATCTCGCGCTCGAGTTCGACATGGTAGCGTGTCGTGCCCGCGATGTTGCGCGTGCCGCCTGAACCGGCTCCAACGCTGTCGATCGCCTCGTGCATCGCTTGGATGACGACCGGGTGTTGCCCCATGCCGAGATAATCGTTCGAGCACCACACCTTGACCTGATGCGGTCCGCTATCGCGGAAGTGCGTGGCATTTGGGTAGGCGCCCCGCTCGCGCGCCAAGTCCGCAAACACGCGGTAGCGGCCCTCTTGGTGAATATCGTCGAGGCGTTGTTGGAATTTGGTTTCGTAGATCATGGACGCCTCCGGGGCACGGTAGTAGATGCTGAGTGTAGAGTTTGTTGTGGGAACGCGACGACGGTTGGCAACGTGCCGGGTGGACCAGGGTCTGAAATGGGCTCTGGCTGGTTGTGCGACGCGAGCCCCCACTTCCAGAGAACCGTCGCCGAAACAGGCAGCACCATCAGCCAGTGTTCAAGCAGCGCCAGCACGGTCAGCGTCATCAGCAAAGCGGACGCTGTGGCATCGAACGCTGTCGCTTTGGGGTCGAGCATCTGCATGGCCAGCATGGTGGCTAGCACCGTCGTCGCCGTAACAGAGAGCGGGAATACCGGGTTCAGCGTATCGCGCCGGCAAAAGTAAGATTCGAGATACCGAAGGTGTTTTGGCAGAAATTCTTCGGACAGATTGCGAACGCCGAGGAAGACATTGATCTTGGCCGACAGCCGCAGAACCCACAGGATCGCGAAGGCGTTGAAGCCGACGCGATTGGCCCCGTCGGCGGTTACGACGAAGATGGCCAGCGCGGTCACGGCGATCGCAATCTCGTGCCAGATCACGGTTTCCGTTGCAAAACGTAGCCTGTCGAACCCAGTGGCGCCGGGCGGGCACGGCGTGTTTCGTGGACCGGTGACGTAGCCCATCAGGAACGCCATCTCGTTCCAGCCCCACGCAATGATCGCACAGCCGAAAGCGATATAGGCGCCCCACACGGAAGTATCGTTGCGGGTCTCCCACAGGATCTGCAACGCTGCGAACAACGCGACCGTCACCGCCACCATCGACCATCTGAACGTGCGCCGTGGCAGCCCGTCGAGATAGAGAATGGCGCCCGTGGTGAACCACCACAGGAAGACGGTGAACAGGGCCGCGTGGGCGAGCGTTGCCAGAACTGACATGGCCTAGACCGCCCTCACCAAACCGGTGCCAACCGAACGTCGGCTGGCAGTGTGTGTGTGTGAACGGGCAGCATGTAGAGCCGCAGGAAGGTTGCCGCGCCGACGGTCTGGTAGCCGATCTTCTGGAACCAGCCGGTGACGCCACCCGTTGCTTGAACCTTTTCGAGGCCTTCAGACACCCAACGCAGGCGGCGCAAGCCCTTGCGGAAGGCCGGATGATCGATGTCGAGCGTCAGCGGAAAGACCTGCTTCGATATCTCGCTGGTCAGGCGGAAGACCTTGTAGTCGTACTCCTCGATGTCAACGCCAAGGGCGTCGTGGAACTTCGGACGCTGGTGGTCGCGGACATACATCGTCGCGTAGACGGCGACTAGAAAGAAGCGGATCCAGTATTTGTTGCCGCCTTCGAGCAGCGTCGGGTTGGCGCGCATCAGCAACGCGAACGCTTCACCGTGGCGGAACTCATCGTTGCACCACTTTTCAAACCAGGTGAAAATCGGGTGGAATTGCTTGTCGGGATGCTTTTCGAGGTGGCGGTAGATCGTGATGTAGCGGGCATATCCGATCTTCTCGGACAGGTAGGTCGCATAGAAGATGAATTTGGGCTTGAAGAACGTGTATTTCTTGACTTTCGTCAGGAAGCCCAAGTCAACGCCGATGCCGAAGTCCTTGAGTGACTCGTTGATGAAGCCCGCGTGGCGCGCTTCGTCGCGGCTCATGAACGTAAACAGTTCTTTGATGTCGGGGTTTTTGATCCGCTTTTTCGTTTCTGCATAAAGAATGCAGCCGGAGAATTCCGATGTCAGCGACGACACCAGAAATTCGATAAATTCTGGACGCAGATCCTCGGGAATGCGCTCCAGCATCTCTTTCCAGTCACCATCGCGGCGGAAGTGACCGCGGTTCGGGTCGTCCCGCAGCTCGGCCATCAGCTTGTCCCAATCGGCGCGGATGGAGCTGATGTCGAGGCGGTCCATCTCTTCGAAGTCGGTCGTGTAAAACCGCGGCGACAGCATGGTGTCGCGGGCCGCCAACTGAAGCGAAACGTTCATGCCCTTAGCCGACGCGTCGGCGGCAGTGGGAGACAGGGTTGCGGTGTTCATTGTGCGATCCTTTCGGCCGTCTGGGCTGGGCTGAGCCCGGCCGATGTAAACTGGATTTCATGGCGCGGCTGGAACCCGACCTCGTAAAGTTCGGTCAGCGCGAAATATGACTGCATGCGCGTCCGCCAGCGGCGGAACGGTCCAGCTTTAATGACCGTCGCCCGGCTCATGGTGGTCAGCTTGCCGCCGAATTCGATCGTCGTCGGTGCAGCATGGATTAGCACCTCGTCGCCGCAATCGACTTCGATGCCTTGCAGCGAGACGTGCGCGTGAAGCGTATCTCCAGACCGCTCGATTTCGATCGAGCACGGCACATCGATCGATGGCCGGTCGGCGATCCACAGACGCCGGGCGGCAGGCGGAACGGTCGCGGAATACGGGCGGCCAGGTTCGCCCTCGTGAACCGCTCTGTCGGTTCGTGGAAGGCTCAAATCGGTCATATGTTCGCTCCCTTCTTCATGGTCAGCAGCCGCTGATATTCAGCTGCGTTCGTCGGCCCGAAAGCCTCTAGCGCAATTTCGCGCCCGTCGGCGGGGTCGCGCAACGAAAAACGACCATCTGCCCATCGAATGAGCTCGAACGGGACCTCCGGCCCCGCACGGTTAACGCGGCGAAATTGCTTCAAAGCCCGTAACGAGCCTCGTATAAACCCAGACTTGTCGGGCGCAATGATTTCGAACGGCTCCGTGCCACCGGCGTCGAAAATGGCCAGCGTGCCGTCCGCCCGGTCCTCAAACAGCACGGCGCGTGTCAAAACGGGACGAGACGCTTCGAGCCGCATGGCCCCGTAGCCCGTTGCCCGCGCCGCCAAGACCAGGCCAACCACCGTGACGAGCACCAATCCAACGGAGTAGACGCCCCACCGCGTGATGATATCGCCCTTGAAAACTGGCTTGAATTCTGGCGGCTTAGCCATGGGTGATCTCCGTCAGATAAGTCGAGGTCGGCTGAGGGCGGTGTTCACGACATCGCTGCAGTGAGTTCGCGTCTGTAGGGAGGTCCCGGTACAGTCTAGATGCGCCGGGGCCTCCTATTTTCGTCAAGCGGGCGACGGCATGGCCGATCCGCTGCCAGCCGAACTGGCCGCCATTGCACCAACGCTGAGATCGTTTGGCCGAAGGGCAGGCCGAGGCGCTGCCGTCTCGGTCTCACCAAGGGTTTTTGCCACCGCATTTGCCAGAATGCCAGCGACCTTGATCGGGTCGGGGATCGATCGCAGCATCGGCCGCGGCGCCATGAACTGCCAGCGCTGGACGTGTGGCCACATCAAGCCATAAACGAACTGCTCGTTGCCGCCGACGGTAATCGGGATTTCCCCGGTGCCGTCACCGAGCTTTTTCAGATCGACCGCTTCGATTTTTGCAAATGGCACATTCACCGCCATCGGCACAACCATGCCAAAGCGCAAGATCACGCGCTTGGATGTGATGGTGTAGACCGTCGAGCGCTTCATCAACAGTGCGACGCCAGCCATCAACGTCGCGACGAACAGGCCCAGCACGCCGAGCCAAGCCGCCGATGACGAGGCGACGGCCCAGCCGTTGCCTTCGGCGAGATGCCAGCCTGCCCGCCACACCATGATGACGGCGAAGTAGGCGGCAAGCCAGCGCACGTGCAGCACATTGATCATCAACGACCGCCACGTCGGAACGCCCTGCCACAGCACGCGCTCGTCGGAAGGCAGTTGTCCTGGAATGCCCTTTACGGGTTCCGTCTCGAACTCGAGCATTGTCATATGAGGGGCTCCGAACGGGCTGGCGTTGCGTACAGGAGGCCACCGCCGAAATAGGCAGTGATCTTGTCTTCTTCGAGCAGCGTCACCTGTTCGGGATGCTTGGTGGCTGGCACATCGGCGAAGTGCTTGGCGAGGATGGCGTTGACCGTGATGCGGCGCCGTCCACCATCGATTTCGACGAAGTTCATCGGAGCCAGCGCGCTGCGGGTACCAAGATCGACTTCAAGGTAGCGCAGTACGGCTTCGGCGCGGTCGACCCAGACGTCCTTCACGGTGCCGACTTTCACGCCGTCGTCACCAAAGACGGACATGCCGATCGGGTTCGCGTCATTGTCGGACACATGGTAGTTGTGATCGGCCCGGGTCGGGACGATGCGCGGCTTGCCGCTCTGCATGCGGTCTGGAACATCGGCGCGCTGGGCGTAGGCACCTGGGCCGACGCCATCGACCATCGGATTACCGGTCGGGACGTAGGCGGACCCTGGAAACGGGGTGAGACGGCGCAGTTTGAGATCCTGATTTTCACGAGCCAAAATATTTGGCGCGATCGTCGTGCCGCCGCCGGGCAGCGCGTATGTCTTTGGCGTCGGCATCAGGGAAGCACGCGGGTCGCGGGCGCGGCCGGTTGATTCGTCGATCAGCGGGAAGCCCTCGCGGCGGCTTTCTTTCTGCAGGTGCAAGACAAGAAACAGGAAAAACAGTGCGAACAAATTGATCGCGATCAATCCGCCGTCGATGTAGTCGGTAATGGCCAGTAGAAGCATAGTTAAGTCTCCTTCTCGCAGGTGATTGGCGTTGCAGTGCGTGCTATGTCGAGAGTTCGGCAACAGGGCGCCGGGCCGTTTCGCTGGTTGAACTGACGAGCGGGCCAAGCGCAATCAGGGTCGTAAATAAGAGCAGCAGTTCGAGGTGGTAGACAAAGCTGTAACCAGTGGCCGGATCGGCGAGCGCAACGCCCAGGCTGCCGGCGGTGGCCATGCCGCCGACGACGTCGCGAACGATGCCGCCGGTCGCGATTGCCAATCCTGCAGCCGACGATTGAACCGCACCCCAGATGCCGAGTGCAAATCCCGTGTCGTCATCGCGGCAAGCGTCCATGGCAGCTGTCAGGGTGGCGTGTCCGAACAGACCGCCGCCTAGCCCGATCAGCGCGACGCCAACCGTGAACAAGGCGGGCGAAGATAGGGGGGCGGCGAAGATCACGTTGCCGAAAGCGACGAGCCCGATCAGCACGCCGTATGCGGCCACGCGATAGGGGTCAGCCCCGCCGCCGAGCAATCGGGCTGCGATGACGAGGCCGGCGATCCCACCCGACGCGAACACGGCGGTCAGCGCCGTCGTCTGTGCAACCGACAGTTTCAGGATTTGGCCGCCATAGGGTTCGAGAAGCACGTCTTGCATGCTGAATGCAGCGGTACCGAGCGCCAATGCAAACAGACGGCGTTTGGCTCGTCCCGACATGGCGAACGTGCGCCACGATTGACGGAATGAGGGGCGAACGCGGTCGGGGGCGGTGAGCTGCGGGCGCCGCGGCTCCTGCTTCCAGATGGCGATGGCATTGAGCACGAAGGTCGCGAGCGCCGCGCCTTGGATAACCTGCACGAGGCGGTTGTAGCTGAAGTCGGCGAGCAGCGCGCCAAACAGCGCCGAGCTGGCGACCATGCCGACAAGGAGCATCGTGCACATCAGCGCGACGACCTTCGGCCGGGCATGGGCCGGCGCGAGATCGGTGGCGAGTGCAAGTCCGCAGGTCTGGACCATGTGGAGGCCTGCTCCGACCATCAGGAACGCGAAAGCGGCGGCTGCCGGTCCGAGCCACTGGGGGCCATCGGAACCGTCGGCGAGCACGATGAGCGCGAACGGCATGAACGATAGGCCGCCATATTGCAGCATCGTACCGGTCATCAGGTACGGCACGCGCCGCCAGCCAATGACCGAGATATAGCCATCCGAGCGATGGCCGATGAGCGCGCGGGCTGGAGCGAGCAGCAGCGGCAGCGCGACCATGATGCCGACGATCCAAGCTGCGACACCAAGCTCGACGATCATCACACGGTTGAGCGTGCCGATAACGAGCGTCGCCGCCATGCCCACCGTGACCTGGAACAGTGACAGCCGGAGGAGGCGCGACATCGGCAGTTCTGGCGTGGCCGCATCGGCGAACGGCAGCCACCGCGGATCAATGTGCGTCCACGTTCGGGCGGCCCGGGCATTGAGGTTGGACAGGCGACGGACCAGCCGCATCATGCGAGCGCTCCTTCAAGCTTTGCGGAGACGGCAGTACCGCTGCTGCGTTCCAGCATCAGCGCCTGGCTGGTATAAAATCCGCGCGATACCCGATGGGTACGGGCAACCTTGAAGGCGGAAAGCCTGGGTTCAGCAGCGATCAGACGCTCGAGATACTTGAGCGACACCGGCTCGATCTCGGGCGAACGATCGCCTTTGGGAAACGCTCGTCCCATGGCGAGCGCCACGGTCAACAAAGGCGTGCGTGGGGCAAATGTGATGAGGATCGCGCGGTCGGTGATGCCAGCGATGCGGGATAGCGCGCCGACGACATCGGCCGCCCGGTAGTGGATGAGGCTGTCCATTGCGACAACATAGTCGAACGTTGCGCCAGCAGATCGCGGCGGGTCGAGCATGTCGCCAGCATGGAACGATATCGATCCTGCTCCGGTCGCTTCGGGTCCAAAATCGTCCGGCGCGCGCTCTCGTGCCAGGCCGATCAGCGTCGGCGAAAGGTCGACCGCCGTCACAGCTGCTCCGCGCCGGGCAGCGTCCACAGCGAGCAACCCCGTGCCACAGCCAGCGTCGAGCAATCGCGTGCCGGACAGGTCATCGGGCAGCCATGACATCAGCTTCGAACGCATCTCTTCGCGGCCACGCCGTACGGTCGCGCGAATGCCCGAAACGGGTGCGTCGGTCGTCAGCTTCGCCCAGGCGTCGACGGCCGTGCGGTCGAAGTAGGTTTTCAGCCGCGTGCGCCGTTCGATGTATGTGAAGTCGGCCATGCTCCGTCCCTCAATCGTAGCCGAGAAAATCGAACAGATCGCGATCGCGCATCGGTTGGGCTTCCAGGCATGGTGCCGATCCCGACACCAGCATTTCGGCCAGCCGCATGTACTCGTCCGTCACGGCCTTGAGTTCGGGCGTTTCGTCCATCTCAAACAAAGTCGATTTTTTGAGGCGGCTGCGGCGAATGACGTCGAGGTCTTGGAAGTGGGCGAGGCGCCGGAGGCCGGTCGCATCGCAAAACCGGTCGATCTCGTCGGTATCTTTACTGCGGTTGGCGATAACGCCGCCAATGCGAACCTTGTAATTCTTGGCCTTGGCCGTGATGGCAGCCGCGATGCGGTTCATGGCAAAGATGCTGTCGAAGTCGTTGGCAGCGACGATCAGCGAGCGGTCAGCGTGCTGGAGTGGCGAGGCGAAGCCGCCGCACACAACGTCGCCGAGCACGTCGAACACGACGACGTCGGTGTCTTCGAGCAGATGGTGCTCTTTCAGCAATTTGACGGTCTGGCCGACCACATAGCCGCCGCAACCGGTGCCAGCGGGAGGGCCGCCAGCTTCAACGCACATCACGCCGTTGTAGCCTTCGGCGACGAAGTCTTCGCGGCGCAATTCCTCGGAGTGGAAGTCGACGCTTTCGAGAACGTCGATGACGGTCTTCTGCATCTTCTTGGTCAGCGTAAACGTGCTGTCGTGCTTGGGGTCGCAACCGATTTGCAGCACGCGCTTGCCGAGCTTCGAGAACGCGACCGACAGGTTCGACGATGTCGTGCTCTTGCCGATACCGCCCTTGCCGTAGACGGCGAATACCTGGGCACCGCCAATGCGCAGGTCCGGGTCGAGCGAGACCTGGACGCTGCCATCACCGTCGCCGGGGCTATCGGGACGGTTGCCAACGCGTATCGGAACGCGCGCTGTCGATCCGAGTGGTGGTTTAACGTGCACGTTCATAGTGCGGCCTCCATGCCCGTATTACGGGGTGCGGGATTAGCGTTTGCTGCGGCGGGCAGGATGCCCTCCAAGCGATCTTCAAGTTCTTCCTGCGCACCCCTGAGGGCTGCGAGCGTGTCGGCATCTGGCGACCAGTAGCCACGGTCGTGGGCTTCGACGAGCCGATTGGCGACGCGCATGGACGCCGTCGGGTTGAGGTTGGCGAGGCGGTCGCGCATGCCAGCGTCGAGCACGAACGTCTCGGACAACTGCTGGTAGACCCATGGGGCGACTTCGCCCGTCGTCGCCGACCAGCCCATCGTGTTCGTCACGTGGACCTCGATCTGGCGGACGCCCTCGTAGCCGTGCTTGAGCATCCCTTCGTACCATTTGGGATTGAGCGTCCGGGTGCGTGTTTCGAGGCTGACCTGTTCGCGCAGCGTCCGGACTTGGCCCTCACCCCGCGTCTGGTCGCCGATGTAGACGGGTGCGGCCTCGCCGCCACGAGCGCGGCGCACGGCCCGACTGATGCCGCCCAGCGTGTCGAAGTAGGTGTCGACGGTGGTTACGCCGAGTTCGACGCTATCGAGGTTCTGATAAGCAAGATCGACCTTGGCCAGCACCGCGTCGAGCAGCACCTTGTTTTCGACCGGCCGACCGCTGCGTCCGTAGGCGAAGCCTTTGCGGCGGCTATAGGTGTCGGCGAGTTCGTCCTCGTTCTCCCAACGGCCGCTTTCGAGCAGGTTGCCGACGTTGGCGCCATAGGCACCCTCCGAGTTGCCGAACACGCGCAGCGAAGCTGTTTCAATGTCCCCGCCGTTGGCCTCGATGTAGGCCAGCGCGTGCTTGCGCACGAAATTCTCGCTCGTTGGCTCGTCGGCGGCGGCGGCGAGATAGCTGGCTTCGGCCAACAGCTTGATCTGCAGCGGCAGCAGATCGCGGAAGATGCCAGACACTGTGACCATCACATCGATCCGCGGCCGGCCGAGTTCGGCGAGTGGAACGAGGACGGCGCCCGCAAGGCGGCCATAGCTGTCGAAGCGCGGCTTGGCGCCGAGCAGCGCAAGCGCCTGGGCGACGGGGGCGCCTTCGTTCTTGAGGTTGTCACTGCCCCACAGCACCAGCGCCACGGTCTCTGGCATGGTACCGGTGTCGGCGGCGTGCCGGTCGAGCAGACGCTGCGCCTGTCGTGCGCCATCCTGGACGGCGAACGTGCTTGGAATGCGGAATGGGTCAAAGCCGTGCAGGTTGCGACCGGTTGGCAGGATCTCGGGCGTTCGCAGCAGGTCACCACCGGGCGCGGGCCGAATATACCGGGCGTCGAGCGCGCGCAGCAGGCCTTCGATCTCGTGGTCTTCGCCGAGTTGAATGTTGATGGCAGCGAGCTTGCCGAACATGTCGCTCGTCGCCACATCGGCCAACAATCCAGACACGGCTGCGGCGTCTGTCGCCGACGACCCGGCAACGAGCGCCGCCATGGACGCTGGCAGGGGGCGCAGGTTGTGCGAGGCTTCGGCGATGGCCAACAGCGACGACGCGCGCTCGGCATCCGACGGGATATCGCCGACGATATGCAACCCGTGCGGGATCAGCGTGTATTCGAGTTCGAGAATATCGCGCGTGAGTTTGGCGATCTGCTCGTGGGCCTCGATGCGGGACCACAGCGGTTCGGCTGCGGCCAGTTCGCATTGCGATGCCTGCGATTGGATCAAAACGGCAAGCTCGCCGCGCTCATGATGCGCTTCGAGATCGAGCTTGCGCCACAGTTCGACCGAGGCCTTGAGTTCGAGCAGGCCGCGGTAAAGCCCCGAATGGGCGACCGGCGGCGTCAGATAACTGACGAGCGTTGCCGCCGACCTGCGCTTGGCAATCGCGCCTTCCGACGGGTTGTTCGAGGCGTAGAGATACACGTTGGGCAGCGCGCCGATCAGCCGGTCGGGCCAGCACCGGCCGCTCATGCCAGCTTGCTTGCCCGGCATGAACTCCAGTGCGCCGTGTGTGCCGAAGTGGAGAACGGCGTGGGCGGCGAAGTCCTCACGCAGATAGCGGTAGAACGCCGAGAACGCATGGGTTGGCGAGAAGCCGCGCTCGAACAGCAGGCGCATCGGATCGCCTTCATAGCCGAGCGAGGGTTGAACGCCGACCATGACATTGCCAAACATCGCGCCGAGCACGTGGATCGTCGAGCCGTCAGACTGCTGGCGGCCAGGCGCTGGACCCCACTGCGCTTCGATTTCGGCCAGGTGCGGCTCGCGCGCGACATGGTCGGCGGCGGGAATTCGGAACACGACGTTGGCGTCTGCGCCGAACCGCTTGGCGTTGCCCTCGAGGATGGCCAAACGCAGATCGTCGACGGTGGCTGGTACGTCGACCGTGTAGCCGCCAGTTTTCATGGCTTGCAGGGTATTATGAAGCGACTCGAACACGGCGAGATAGGCGGCCGTGCCGATGTTGCCGGCATTGGGCGGGAAGTTAAACAGCACGATCGCGACCCGGCGCGCGGCCCTGTCGGAGCGGCGCAATTCGACGAGGTTGGCGACGCGGGCCGCCAGCATTTCAGCCCGGTCGATACACGGGTTCATATTCTTGGCCGTCAGCGAATTCTGAAACACGCAGGCGCGGTGGCACCCGGTGCAGGCTTCGCCCGTCGAACTCGACCGGCCGCCGAACACGATCGGGCCGGTGGCGCCGTCGAGTTCCGGGATCGCCACCATAATAGTGTTTTCGACCGGGAGGAGGCCGCGATCGGATGCGCCCCACTGTTCCAGCGTCTGGAATTCCGACGGGTGGGCCGCGATGTAGGGGACATCGAGCTTGGCCAGGATCTCTTCGGCCGCTTTGGCGTCATTGTACGCTGGGCCGCCAACCAACGAGAAACCAGACAGCGAAACGACGGCGTCGACGGCGGCCACGCCGTCGCGCATCAGATAACGCTCGATGGCTGGCCGCATGTCGAGGCCGCTGGCAAATACCGGGACGGCGTTCAGCCCGCGCGCTTCTATGGCAGCGATGACGCCATCGTAGTGGGCGGAATTGCCCGACAGCAGGTACGAGCGCAACACGAGAACGCCGACAGTTCCGGCCGCGCCGTTCGATTTCGGCAGCATGTCGGCGCGCTCGCTGATGCGGCCGACAAGGCGGGGATGATACACGCCGACGTCGGGATACTCGACCGGAGCATCGGCTTTGACCGAAGTGCGGAGCGCCTTGCGCGGGCCGTCGGCGTAGCGGCCGACGAGAAAGCGTACCATGTTTGCGACGTTGGCTTCCGATCCGGCAAGCCAGTATTGCAAGGCGAGGAAGTAGGCGCGCACGTCCTGCGCCGTGCCCGGGATGAAGCGCAGGATCTGAGGGATGCGCCGCAGCATCGCCATCTGGTGCTTGCCAGCGCCGCCGGGCTTCGAGTTGCCGCGGAGCTTTTTGAGGAAGGCCAGCGCGCCGGTCGCTTCCTTGTCCATGGTGAACTTGCCGACCTTGGTCAGCGTCGTGACTTCTTTGGCCGACAAGATGCACACCATCGCGTCGCAGTGGTCGCGACGGGCTTTGATGTCGGCCAGGATCGGCGCGAAATGGTCTTCGAGGAACAGCATCGAAGCGATGACGATGTCGCCGGTGGCGATGTCGGCGCGGCAGCGGGTGAGCGCGTCGGGGTCGCCTGCAAACTCGGATGCGGCGTGGAGGACGAGCGACAGGCCCGGGATATCTGCAGTCAAGGCGGGGCGGGCGCGGTCGATAGCGCTCGACAGGTGGGTGTCCATCGTGACGATCACGACGCGGATACTGGACTGTGCTGGGACGTGCGAGGCGCCGAGCGCACCCGCGCCGCCGCGATCAGCGGCTGTAATGCGCTTTTGCATCGTAGAGCGTCTCGATTGTTATGGTTGCGATGTGGTGCTCGGTGGCGAAGCGTTCTGTGTTGCGGCGGGCCTTGCCGCGCACGAAGAACGGAATCTTACCGAGTTCCTTTTCGGCGTCCTTGTCCCAGACGAAAGCAAGCGGGGCGATGGCAAGCTGCGGGCGAGCCTCAGTGGTCGCGACTGCGGCGATTGCTGCTGTCGGCAAGTCGACCACCGCGATGGCTGCGGCGATCGGTTCGGGGTTAGCTTCGGGCTCGGCCGTCACGTCGTCGTTGGCTGGCATCGGCCGCGTGCCGTGGCCAAGGTGTGATGGCATCGCATCGTCGCGGAACTCGTGGTCGCCGCGGAACATGCCGATCAGATGTTCTTCGAGGCCCATCATCAGCGGATGGACCCACGTGTCGAAGATCACGTTCGCGCCTTCAAAACCCATCTGCGGGGCGTAGCGGGCGGGGAAGTCCTGAACGTGGATCGGTGCCGAGATCACGGCGCACGGCATGCCGAGCCGCTTGGCGATATGCCGTTCCATCTGCGTGCCGAGTACGAGCTCGGGCTGCAGTGCGGTGATGGCGTCTTCGACGGCGAGATAATCGTCGGTAATGAGCGCTTCGAGGCCGAGAGCCTTGGCAGCATCGCGCACCTCGCGGGCAAGCTCGCGAGAGTACGTGCCGAGGCCTACGACCTCGAAGCCGAGTTCCTTGGATGCGATACGGGCGGCCGCGATGGCGTGCGTGGCATCTCCAAAAATGAACACGCGCTTTGCTGTCAAATACGTGCTGTCGACCGATCGCGAATACCACGGCAAACGCGAGGTTGCGTCAGCCAGGACGCGTTCGGCGACCGCCGGATCGATGTTCGCGATGCGGACGACATCGGCAATGAAATCGCGGGTTGCGCCGACGCCGATCGGCACGGTTCGGACCACGGGCTGTTTGAACGTCCGTTCGAGCCAGGCCACCGCTGTCCCCGCGATTTCGGGATACATCACGACGTTGAAGTCGGCCTCGGGCAGCCGCGCGATATCGGCGACTGTCGCACCCATCGGCGCAACGACCGCGACGTCGACGCCAAGTGCTGCGAGCAAGCGGGTGATTTCGACGATGTCGTCGCGGTGGCGGAAGCCGAGTGCGGTAGGCCCCAGCAGATTGCACGTCGGGCGACGACCGGCTGGAATTTCGCGCGAAGACGAACTCGCTGCGGGCGCTGGAGTGGAGCACAATGTCCGAACCAGCCGGTAGAAGGTTTCGGCCGCGCCCCAGTTCTCTTTCTTTTGATACGACGGTAGTTCGAGCGCGATAACCGGGATCGGCAGGTTCAGCGCCTCGGCGAGCCCGCCGGGATCGTCTTGGATCAATTCAGCGGTGCACGAGGCACCAACCAGCATCGCGTCGGGTTGAAAGCGCTCATAGGCATCCCGCGCGGCGGTCTGGAACAGCTCGGCCGTGTCACCGCCAAGATCGCGCGCCTGGAACGTCGTGTAGGTGACGGGCGGACGCGCGGAGCGGCGTTCAATCATCGTGAACAGCAGGTCGGCGTAGGTGTCGCCCTGCGGCGCGTGTAACACATAATGGACGCCATGCATCGCGGTCGCGATGCGCATCGCGCCGATGTGGGGCGGTCCTTCGTAGGTCCACAGGGTGAGTTGCATGGCGCTAGACCTCCAACCGGGTGCGGCGGTTGAGCGGACGGGCGAACAATTCGGCCAAGTCACCGGCTTGGTCGAAGCCTTGGATCGGGGTGAAGAGTAGTTCGATTGACCACTTGGTCGTGATGCCGACGGCTTCCAGCGGGTTGGCGAGACCCAAGCCGCAGACGACGATATCGGGCGACGCATCGCGGCAGCGGTCGAGCTGGCGGTCGACGTCCTGGCCTTCCGACAGCACGATGCCGTCCGGCAGCAGCGCCAGTTCGTCCGCGAGGTGGCCGCGGTGAAGGTAGGGCGTGCCGACTTCGGTCAACCGCATGCCAAGTTCGCGTGACAGAAACCGCGCCAACGGGATTTCGAGCTGGCTGTCGGGGAAGAAGAATATGCTTTTGCCATCCAGCATTGGACGGTAGTGGGCGATGGCCCGTTTGGCCCGGGCGACGGCCGGCGCCGTGACACGCGCAACCGTAGCAGCCGTCACGCCGAATGGTTCGGCTGCGGCCTCGAACCATGCCAGCGTTCCTTCGATGCCAAGTGGGAATGGCGCCGCGATGCGGACCGCGCCACGCTCTTCGAGGGCGCGCGCTGTCTCGGTGAGGAACGGCTGGGCGAGAATGTAACGCGTGTCAGGGCCGATTTCGGGCAGTTCGCCGGCGCGGCGTGGCGGGAGGAATTGGAGCGGTCCGACGCCGAGTTCGCCAAAAATGCGGATGAATTGGTCTTCGACCACATCGGCGAGGCAACCAACGACGATCAAGCCACCATCCGATGCGGCAGCGGCTGCGGGCATCTCGGGGACGAGCGCGGCCAAGCACGCGTCTTCACCCTGGGTGAACGTCGTCTCGATGCCGCTGCCGGAGTAATGCAACACGCGAACGCGTGGCTGATTGAGCTGTGACAGCCGCTCGGATGCCCGCTTCAGGTCGATCTTGATGACCTCGGATGGGCACGAGCCGACTAAAAACAGCAGTTTGATGTCTGGGCGGCGCGCGATGAGCTGGCTGACGACCCGGTCGAGTTCTTCGTTGACGTCGGCAATGCCAGCAAGATCGCGATCATCGATGATGGCGGTGGCAAAACGCGGCTCGGCAAAGATCATGACGCCAGCGGCCGATTGGACGAGGTGGGCGCACGTCCGAGAGCCGACGACGAGGAAAAACGCGTCCTGGATTTTTCGATGCAACCAGACGATGCCGGTCAGGCCACAGAATACTTCCCGCTGGCCACGCTCGCGCAGAACCGGGATATCATCGCATCCCGGCGTCGCCTTGCGGATCGGCAGGTCGACGGTGGGTGCCAGACCGCTCATGATGCAGCCTCGATCCCGGGCGAGCTGCGGTGCGCACTCTGATCGAGCCGGCCAGACGCACCAACAGCGGGGGCACTAAGACGGGCGAGCCGCAACTTCCAGACGAACTGGGCCGCGTTGATGACGTAGGTCGCATAGGCAGCCAGTGCGAGCAGCATCTGATCGTGTGAGCTGAGCGAGCCCGTGATCAGCGCCCAGAGGTATGCCGTGTGCAGGGCAATCACGATCATCGACACGGCGTCTTCCCAGAAAAACGCCGGGGCGAACAGATACCGTCCAAACACCACCTTCTCCCAGATCGCGCCGGTAACCATGATGAGGTAGAGGACGGCCGTTTTGATCACGATCGAGGCCGTGGCGAGCGCTAAACCCTCACCCGTCGCGAGGTAGCGCAGCACGAGCGCGAGCGAGGCAAGGAAAACGATGAACTGAACAGGGGCGAGGACGCCTTGCACCAGCGTCCAAACGGTCGCGTCGCGGCGTGCGCGTTCGGCTGCCGTGTAGAGCGGTGCTGGCCCATGGTGCTGACGTTTCAAGGAAGACATATCCCGCACCGCGCCCCTGGTCCGTGCAGCTGCCACATGCACCTGCCTGCATGACCAAAACCGTAGTGCTCGAATTTCAGACTGTCAATGACGGTTTACACGTCTACCGTTGAAATAAATTGACACCGTTAGGCCAGCTTGTCGGTAAAAGCGTCAATCGAGATTGCCAGTAGAGATAAAGTATGCTGATCTGTTGGTAAGCGTTTTTGTCGTTCTTCGACAAAACGTAAGTGCCTCGGACCTGCTGGATCTCGCCCGCCAAAATAGTCCTGATGCTTACTAACGCCGCGTTGGACACCCGAGCGACATCCTTTGTTCGGTGTAAAATTGGGTTCGGTGTAAAATCGAGGTCACAATGGCTCCGCGAACGGAACAGGCGACAGGCGGCAGACGGCGCCACACACATAGCCCGGCGGAGGGGCTGGCGGAGAAGGTGGGCGACTGCCCGCTGGCGGACAACAACAATGCGAACACCACTTCGCTGAACGGTGCTTACCGCGACGGTTCTACCGCAGACGATGTCGTAACCCCGAAGCAAAAACCGGCGTTGTCCATTATTGCGCCGAACCGTCGAATGGCGGCCCGGGCAGGCACAGCTGCGGCGTGGGGTACCCGTCCAACAATGCGCCAGGGTTCGACCTTTGGCGCTAACTCGGGTTCGAGCGCGCCCCAGTTGTTATCTGGGCTAAGTGACCTGTCGGGTCAGCTTCAGGTTTCTCCCGGCGGCCAGCGCAACCTCGCCCTCGAATCGCAACTTGGTGCAAGCGTCATCGGTCTTGTCCGTACGATCGAAGACGAGATCCTGCCACGTCTAAAGCGGGCTCTCGATGGTGTTGCGGGCGCGCCGCCACAGATGATGCCAACCTACGAGCAAGTTGGCGAGTTGGCGCGGCTCTCCGTGTCACGTGAGGATTCAGCGAGCCTGCAGTACGTCGAGGGTCTGATCCAGGCTGGCATGTCGCTCGAAACGGTCTACGAAAATCTAGTCGTTGCGGCCGCTCGGCGGCTTGGCGAATTCTGGAATGAGGATGCCTGCGATTTCTCGGACGTGACCGTCGGCATGATCCGTCTGCAAAAAATCCAACGCACGCTCAGTCGCGACATGCGCCAATCGAAGAACGCGTCGGCGGCAACGAAGGTGTCAAAGCTCGCCTTGCGACGCGCGCTCATCGTCCCGATGCCGGGCGAGCAGCACACGATCGGGGCGACCATCGTACAGGACTTTTTTGCCCGGGCCGGTTGGCAAGTCGTTGCGGCACTGCCAGCGACCGACAACGAACTGGTTCAGGCTGTCCGGCACGAAAACTACGACATGGTTGGGCTTACGCTCAGCCGCGACGACAAGCTCCAAGAACTGGCCGCGTGCATTGCCCTCGTGAGATGCGCCAGCCGGAATAAAAAAGTTGTTATTGCGGTTGGGGGACCGCCGTTCGTAGCCGACCCACTGCGGTCGGATGCGGTCGGAGCGGACGCGACCGGTAGTACCGGGGCCGAAGCGGTTGCGGCGGTTGACGCTGCGCTATCGCGTGCACTCGAACCGGCTTGAGCCAAATTTTATGAAACCCAGAGGTTTTTTCGGAACGGCAATGCAGCTTGCTCCGCGCAAATCCAACTCCCAGTTCAAATGGCCAAAGAAGTCGCTCAGCGCACTGGATGCGCTCAGCGCGGGCAAGTTGATCGGAGCCGCCGCCGACGTCGCGCTGGTTATTGATGCGAAGGGGATCATCCGCGATCTCGCGCTGGGCAGCGATGACTTGATCGACGAGGTCGCCGACAGTTGGGTGGGTCGTCCGTTTATCGATACGGTGACGACCGAAAGCCGAGGTAAAGTCGAGGATCTGCTGGCAGAAGCGGGCGGCGCATCCGCGACCCGCTGGCGCCATGTCAACCATCCGAGCCCTCGCGGCTCCGATCTCCCGGTGCGCTATTGCGCAATCCAATTTGGCACCGATGGCCGTCTCGTGGCGCTCGGCCGCGATTTGCGTGCAATGTCTTCGCTGCAGCAGCGCTTGATCGAAACTCAGCAGGCCTTGGAGCGCGAGTATGCGCGCTTGAACCAGGGCGAAGCACGCTATCGGCTGCTGTTCCAGATGACGCCGGAAGCGGCCATTGTGGTCGATGCTGCGTCGCTCAGGATCGTCGAGGTCAATCCAGCGGCCGAAGCGCTGTTGGCGCGACGATTTAAGCGCCCTGCTGGCCGCGCTGCGACCGACATTTTCGACAGGGCGAGCTTGCCAGCCGTGCAAGCGATGCTCGACACGGTTCGGATCGCTGGCCGCGCCGAGGAGATCGCGGTCCAGATCGGCGGCAGCCAGGACGACGTGATGATGGCGGCCTACCTGTTCCGCCAGGACAGCGGCGCCTACTTCCTGCTCCGCTTGACGCCATCTGCTCCAGACACGCACTCACAGATCGTGTCCCGCTCTAAGCTCAGTTTACTGCGGACCGCCGAGCAGCTGCCTGACGGGCTCGTCGTGTCCGACCACAATGGCCGCATCCTCTCGGTCAACGAGACCTTCCTCACCATCGCCGCGATCGCCAGCGAGGAACGTGCGCGCGCGCTCTCCCTCGGCCAGCTGATCGGCGAACCGGGAATCGACTTCGACGTGCTTCTCGCCAACCTGAAGCAGCACGGGACCGTCCGGAATTTCGCAACGCGCCTGACGGGGGACAGCGGCCTCGTCGAGGATGTCGAGATCACGGCGTCGGAACTGTCGGACGGCGACGGGCCAGCCTATGGCTTCCTCGTCAAGCCGGCGCAACGGCGCGAAAAGGGCGGGACGACCACGCGGTCGGTCGAGCAGTTGACCGAGCTCGTCGGGCGGGTGCCGCTCAAGGAGCTCGTTCGCGAATCGACCGATATCATCGAACGGTTATGTATCGAGGCCGCGTTACAACTGACCGGCGACAACCGGGCGTCTGCGGCCGATATGCTGGGCCTCTCCCGCCAGAGTTTGTACGTCAAGCTGCGCAAATACGGACTCGGCGATCTCGAGGGCGATGAGTGAGCCAGTCGTTCCGGCTGGTTGACAGTTCTGCGGCCTGGCTGGTTCATCCATAGTATCGATAGAGATACGGCGCTCGTCCCCGACAGCATCGCGATCCGTGCGCGACACGTTTTGCCCAGCACACGACGCACCTCACCACACGACGCACCTCACCACGTGATACGAACTCCCACTAAAACCGCGCAAGCCATACGTGTATTCGCGCTTCAACGCCGGTTGTGGGTTGTGGTTGCGGCGGTAACTGTCAGTTCAGTGTGTAAACAGTAGTTGACACTTAAAAGTGTCAGTCCTAATGTTCCAGTATGCAGAAAGCTGAGCCCACAGCAGCGGAAGTGAACTTGGCCACGGCCGTCGCCGACGGTGCCGTTAATTCCGCGCGCTGGCCAAAAGCATCTGCCGTTCTCGAGCTATTGAAGCCGGTGACGTGGTTTCCGCCGATGTGGGCGTTCGGTTGCGGTGTCGTCTCAGCGGGACAACCGACGACCGGCCATTGGGGCACGATTGCGCTGGGGGTGCTGCTCGCTGGTCCTCTGGTGTGCGCCACAAGCCAAGCGGTCAACGACTGGTATGACCGCCACGTCGACACGATCAACGAGCCGAACCGGCCGATCCCCTCAGGGCGCATCCCGGGTCAGTGGGGTCTCATTATTGCGTGCCTGTGGACCGCGCTGTCGCTGGCGGTCGCGGCCTTGCTCGGCCCGGTGGTGTTTGCAGCTGCCATGCTCGGCCTAGCCCTTGCCTGGGCTTACAGTGCGCCGCCGGTCCGACTGAAACTCAACGGCTGGTGGGGCAACCTCGCGTGCGGTCTTTGCTATGAGGGGTTGGCTTGGGTCACCGGCGCGGCGGTGATGTTCGGCGGCGCCATGCCGGATGTTCGCATCCTGCTGATTGCGCTGCTCTACAGCCTCGGCGCGCACGGCATCATGACGCTCAATGATTTTAAATCGATCGAAGGCGACCGGCGCATGGGGGTTGGCTCGCTGCCGGTCCAGCTCGGGCCCGAGCGCGCCGCCAACGTCGCCTGCGTGGTGATGGTGGTGCCGCAGATCGTCGTCATCTTGCTACTGCTCGGCTGGGCGCAGCCGTGGCATGCGGCCATCGTCACCGCAATGCTCGCCGGGCAGATCTATCTGATGACGCGGCTTCTCACCGATCCGAAGGCTCTGGCGCCCTGGTACAACGGCACAGGGATCCTTCTTTATGTCCTCGGCATGCTGGTGTCCGCGTTTGCGCTCGCCAATCTTCAAGCGGCATAGGGGCCAGACCATGGGCGCAGCTGCCGCGAGTTTCATTGCACCGACCCCCGAAGACGGACCGGCCGACGCCTCATCACCGCTGGCGACAACGACTTCGCTGGGCTGGATCGGGATCGCCCGCCTCGGCCTCGTGATGATGTCGATCGGCGCGATTCTTGTGCTCAAGAATTCCACAATCAACCGCGTTATGGTGGTCGAGTTGGCGTTGCCAGCGGTGATCCCCGGATTGCTCGGCGCGCTCTATCATGTCTCGCAGGTGCTGCGGCCAAAGTGGGGGCACAGCTCGGACGCTGGCCGTCGGGTCACGCCTTGGATCATCGGCGGAATGGTCGTCCTCGCCATTGGAGGGTTCGGCGCCACGGTGGCGACGACCGTCATCCCGCACTATTTCTGGCCGGGGATGATCCTGGCCACGGTGTCGTTTGCACTTGTCGGCATCGGGACAGGGGCTGCAGGCACGTGTCTGCTTGTGCTGTTGGCCAAGCGGACCGCACCACAGCGGCGCGGACCGGCCGCGACCATCGTCTGGCTCATGATGATCGCCGGGCTTGCCATCACTGGCACGATCATAGGCCGTAACCTCGAGCCGTATTCTCCGGTTTTGCTCGTTGAAATCGCGGGCATTTTAGCTGTTCTTGCGGTTGTCGTCACGACGCTCGCCGTCTGGGGCATCGAAGGCGACAGCTGGCGCATGGCGGCGAACGCCCCGGCCGCCGACAAGCCGCCGTTCCGTCAAGCACTGGCGGAAGTCTGGGCAGACCACGACGCCCGTCGCCTCACGTTTTTTGTCTTTGCCGCAATGCTCGGTTTCTTCTCCGAAGAACTCGTCATCGACCCGTTCTCGGCGTTTGTGTTCGGCTACACGCCGGGCCAGTCGACCAAGCTGTCGGGGTCGCTGCAGGCGGGCGTGTTCACCGGCATGTTGATCCTGGCGATCGCATCCGGGACGCGCCTGCGCGATCGCTTGCCGCTGACGATGCTGATGCGGTGGGGCTGCCTCGCGTCGGCCGCCGCGATGGGCGCGCTCGTCGCCTGCGGATTGATTGGGCCACCGATGCCGCTTGCCGAGATCGTGTTCGCTCTGGGCGTCGCAAACGGCGTGTTCTCGATCGCGGCGATTGCCTGGATGATGACGCTCGCTGGCCGTGGACGGCCGGGCAGCGAAGGCGTGCGGATGGGCATTTGGGGGGCGGCGCAGGCGCTTGCCGCCGGGCTCGGCGGTCTGGCCGGAGCTGCTGCAACCGACGTCGCGCGCTGGCTGCTGACGTCGCCGGGTCAAGCCTATGCTGCCGTTTTTATGCTTCAGGCCTGCGTGTTTTTGCTGGCCGCGTGGCTGTCGCCGCAAGCATCCCGAACACTGCAAGACGACCGACAAGACACTGCACCACAAGACACTGCACCAATAGGGCCATCCCGCCTGCAACCGGCCGAATAGGCATACTTCATGGCTGAGGACACTGACATGAACACCAGCGAGATTTTTGATTGCGTGATCGTCGGCGGCGGGCCTTCGGGGTCGACGGCGGCCAACGACCTGGCCCGTCAAGGCCACAAGGTGATGCTGATCGACCGGGCCGGGCGCATCAAGCCGTGCGGCGGCGCCGTTCCACCCCGGCTCGTCGAACAGTTCGAGATCCCCGCCGAGTTGCTGGTCGCCAGAATCAAATCGGCTCGCATGGTGGCGCCGTCCAACCGCGAAGTCGAAATGCCGATCGATGGCGGCTATGTCGGCATGGTCGATCGCGACGCATTCGACGAGTTCCTGCGCGAGCGGGCTGCCACGAACGGCGCGGTGCGGGCGACGGGCAGCTTCGTGTCGCTGACCCGCGATGACAGTGGGATTGCCACCGTAAACTACCAGTCGCGATCGCCAGACGGCACGGCCGATGGCGAGATGCATCAGGTCAAAACACGCTCGGTGATCGGCGCCGACGGAGCCAACTCGGCGGTGGCGCGCGCCGCCGTGCCCGAGGCAACCAAAGTGCCGTATGTGTTCGCCTACCACGAGATCGTGCGCTCGCCGAAGGGCACGGAAACCGGCTTCCTGCCGACCCGTTGCGACGTGTTCTATCAAGAAAAAGTATCGCCGGATTTCTATGGCTGGGTGTTCCCGCATGGCGATACGACCAGCGTCGGCGTCGGCTCGGCCATCAAGGGCTTCTCGCTCAAATCGGCGACGACGAAACTGCGCGAAGCGTCCGGGCTTCAAGGCGCCGAGACCGTTCGTCGCGAAGGCGCGCCGATCCCGATGAAGCCAGCCAAGCGCTGGGACAATGGCCGCGACGTGGTGCTGGCTGGCGATGCCGCTGGCGTCGTTGCCCCGGCCTCGGGTGAAGGCATCTACTACGCGATGCTAGGCGGGCGCTTTGCTGCCGATGCCGTCGATGATTTTCTAGCGACAGGCGATGTCCGCCAACTCGCCAACGCGCGGCGGCGCTTCATGAAGTTGCACGGCCGGGTGTTCTTCATCCTGGGGCTGTTGCAGCACTTCTTCTATTGCAACGACAAGCGGCGCGAGCGCTTCGTGTCAATGTGCGCCGACCCCGACGTCCAGCGCCTGACGTGGGAAAGCTACATGAACAAGGAACTCGTCCGCCGCGATCCGATGGCCCACATGCGGGTTCTGGCCAAGGACATCGCGCACCTGTTCGAAATGGTGACGCCGTGGCGCGGCATGTCCAGCGGCCGGCAGGTGGCAGCGGTCAACCAGACCGGCCGCCAGGACGGCGGCGATACTGCAGGGCGCGCAAGCGATGGCGGCCGGGGTTGAGGCGGCTGCCGTTCCGGCACTGGCGCTGTTCGCCGGACCCGGTGTCGGCGCGGTCGATGCGATCCTTGCGCTGATGGTGCTCGAGGGGCTTGCGCTCATCGCCTACCAGCAATGGACGGGACGCGGAATCGCGCCGCTGGCGGTGGTGGTCAACCTGACCTCCGGGGCGGCATTGCTGCTTGCTCTACGGGCGGTCGTGTCGGGCTGGGGTACGGCGGTGGTTGTCGCCTGCCTGCTGTTGAGTTTCGCCGCGCATATTGCCGATCTGGCGTTGCGCTGGCGGTGACGGTTGGGCTCACGGCCGTGCCGGTTGGGGCTCCGTGCCGGGTCGGCTGACGGCTGTGCCGGTTGGGCTCACGGCCGTGTCGGATCGGCTCACGGCCGTGC
>JAWXCP010000118.1:0-12602 GCA_034408685.1 Hyphomicrobium aestuarii
AAGGTTGTCGGCTGCCGACGCATCGAGATCGACAACGCCATCGGGATAGCCCGGCCCGATCGCGATTTTCGACATGTACATGTCGGGCGCATGCAGGAAACCGCCCTTCTCAGCAATGGCGAGAACGGCCAGCGCATTCGGCATCGCCTTCGCGCAAATCGTCGTGCCCTCGAGCGGATCGACCGCGATATCGATCTCGGGGCCGCGACCGGTGCCGAGCTTTTCGCCGATATACAGCATCGGCGCCTCGTCCATCTCGCCTTCGCCGATGACCACCGTGCCCGTGATGTCCATGGTCGAGAGTTCGCGGCGCATGGCGTCGACTGCGGCCTTGTCGGCGGCCTTCTCGTTGCCGTGGCC
Organism: Hyphomicrobium aestuarii; assembly: GCA_034408685.1. Taxonomy (GTDB): domain Bacteria; phylum Pseudomonadota; class Alphaproteobacteria; order Rhizobiales; family Hyphomicrobiaceae; genus JANXVY01. The sequence goes on from JAWXCP010000118.1 coordinate 361, forward strand.
ACGCAACCGTGCCGCTGCGATCGCCGCAGCCTCGGTGACCAGGGCCACTTCGAACACCAGCGACCGGTCGAGACCGCCAGCCTGCAGCCGTTCATCAAGCCGGGTATCGTGTTGGGCCGATCCGTGATCGAAAGCCACCCCGTGCAAGGCCACGGCTTCCGTCGCCACCGTCATTGTGCGGGCGGTTGTCTCAGTTGCCATTTCAGGTCTCTCCAGGGCGGCAAGTTCGTCGGCGTGGCATGACAGGCGTACACATTCCAGCGAGGTCTTAACGCGGGACTTTTACAGTTTCTCTATGCGTATCATCTGTGGCCGCTCGGCGACGTTGCCGTCTTGCGAGATAGCCGCCAGCGCCATTCGGATCGCCGATTCGGGCGCTGGATACGTGATCATGATCACCTGGGCGGGTGGCGTTTGGCTCGACAACAGCCCTGGCCTCGGCTTGTTTTGCACGATGCTCTCGAGGCTCACGTCCTGCTCGGCCATGCGCCGAGTGATTGAGGCCAGCGCACCCGGTTTATCGACGACCGACAGCCGCACATAATACGCGCCCTCGTGCCGGCCCATCGTCGCCTTGACATGGGGCTTCATCTGCGCGGCGGGCACGAGAAATGGCGGGAGGATGCCGCCGTGTGCAATATCCAGGATGTCGCTCGCCACGGCCGATGCGGTTGCCCGCGCGCCGGCCCCCGGGCCGATCAGCATGAGGCTGCCAGCATAATCACCGTCGATCGCCACACAGTTCGTTACACCAGAGACCTGGGCGATGGCGCTGTCCTTGTCGACGAGCGCTGGCGTCACACGCGCCTCGATACCGCCCGCCGGCGACCGCTGAGCCACGCCCAACAGTTTGATCTTGTAGCCGAATTCGTCGGCCGCCGCGATATCAGCCTGCGTTATGCTTTCGATGCCCTCGACATGGATCGCGTCCAATGCCGGCGTCGTGCCAAACGCCAGCGACGTCAGCAGCGTCAGCTTGTGCGCCGCGTCGAACCCGCCGATGTCGAACGTCGGGTCGGCCTCCGCGTAGCCCTTCGCCTGCGCCTCACCCAGCACCGATAGAAACGGCCGCCCCTCTTCCTGCATCTTGGTCAGGATATAGTTGCAGGTGCCGTTCAAGATGCCATAGACGCGGTCGATCTCGTTGGCAGCGAGCGCCTCGCGCAACGTCTTGATGACCGGGATACCACCGGCAACCGCAGCCTCGAAGTTCAGCTCGACGCCGTTGGCTTCGGCCAGCGCCGCCAAACGCGCGCCATGCCGCGCGAGCAATGCCTTGTTGGCCGTAACGACGTGCTTGCCGCTGGCAAGCGCCGCCTCGACCGCCAACCGTGGCGTTCCATCTTCGCCGCCAATCAGCTCGACAAACACGTCGATCCCATCGGCACGCGCCATCTCGACCGGATCGTCGAACCACGCGAAACTCGAAATATCGATCCCACGGTCCTTATGCCGGTCGCGTGCCGACAATCCGGCAATATGAATCGGCCGTCCGGTCGTCTCGGCCAGCCGCGCACCGTGCGTGCTGAGCAGGCTCAAGAGCCCAGCGCCGACCGTGCCAAGCCCCGCGATCCCAATGGTCAGCGGCTGCTTCAGCGGCACCCGCGAACGGACCACATCCGCTTTGGCAACGGGCACGATATCGGCGACCGAGGAACGGCTCACGAGCGGCCTGCCCGCTTGGGCGCTGGCGGCCGTGGCTCGGTTGCGGCGGACGCCAGCGGGATTGGAGCCGCAACCGCAGCTCCAGTGCTGCCACCCGAGGCACCAGAAACGCCCGCGCCGCTGCTGCTACCCGTATCGATGATCGGGATGACGTTGTGCAGGCTATCTGTGCCGCCCGACAGGAACTTCTTGATATTGCGTGCCGCTTGGCGAATGCGATGCTCGTTCTCGACCAGCGCGATACGCACGAAGCCCTCACCATACTCGCCAAACCCGACGCCCGGCGACACCGCCACGTCAGCCTTCTCGATCAGCAGCTTGGCAAATTCGACCGAGCCCAGCGCGCGGTACGGCTCGGGGATCGGCGCCCAGGCAAACATCGTCGCTGGCGGCGGCGGGATCACGAACCCGGCCCTGCCGAAGGCGTCGACCAGCACATCGCGGCGGCGCTTATAATTCTGGCGGATCTCGTCGACGCAGTCCTGCGGCCCGTTGAGCGCAGCCGCAGCCGCGACCTGGATCGGTGTGAAAGCGCCGTAATCGAGATACGACTTGACCCGCGCCAGCGCTCCGATCAGCCGCTCGTTGCCGACGGCAAACCCCATCCGCCAGCCCGGCATGTTGTAGGTCTTGGACAGAGAGGTGAATTCGACGGCGACATCCATCGCACCCGGGATCTGGAGGATCGACGGCGGAACCTCGTCACCGAAATAAATCTCGGCGTAGGCGATGTCGGACAGCACGATCAGGTTGTAGCGCTTCGCCATGTCGACGATGTCGCGGTAAAAATCGAGGTCAGCCGTCATAGCCGTCGGGTTCGACGGGAACGACACGATCACCGCCAGCGGCTTGGGGATCGAGTGCTTCACGGCGAGCTCGATCGCCCGCAGATAATCTTCGCCGTTGCTCGCCGGAAGATGCCGCATCGAGGCACCCGAGATCAAAAACCCGAATTCGTGGATCGGATAGGTCGGATTGGGTACCAACACGACGTCGCCCGGCGCGGTGATCGCCTGGGCCATGTTGGCAAAGCCTTCCTTCGACCCCAGCGTTGCCACGACCTGGGTCTCGGGGTTCAACTTCACGCCGAACCGCCGCGCGTAATAGGCAGCCTGGGCGCGGCGCAAGCCGGGAATGCCTTTCGAGGCCGAGTACCTATGCGTCCGTGGCTTGGCGATCGTCTCGACCATCTTTTCGACGATGTGGGGCGGCGTCGGCAGGTCGGGGTTTCCCATGCCGAGATCGATGATATCGGCCCCACGTGCGCGCGCTGCCGCCTTCAACCGGTTGACCTCGGCGAAAACGTAAGGCGGTAAGCGCTTGATCCGGTGGAACTCTTCAATCACGGCCTGATGCTCCTGCCCGGCGGGACGGGCGGCGGGGTTGCTGGCGGCACGGTGTGCAACCGGGCCAAGTTGGTTTTCATACGCCGTAGCGGCCGATTCCGTCCAGCAAGGACCGACAGCGACCGCACACCGCAGGCCGTCAGCAAGTCACAGATGCGTGAGGTTGGTCCGCGCTGCGCGTTAGCAGAGAACCGAATGGGCCCCGCGTGGGTTAATCCATTCCCGGGACCGCCCGACAGTATAACACAGAAAATGCATGGCCGGGATGCCGAACGTCAGGGATGAACTATCGGCGGCTTTAATGCATAGTAGGACAAACTCAGATGGCTGACCGAGGCTCGCTTTATGGCTAAGACTACTCCACCGTTGACGGACGCCGCCGCGCGCCCGAACGCGACCCCGAACGCGACCGCGACCCCGACCGCGCGAAAAGCCGGTAACCCGGCGGCTTCGACCAGCGCCGTCGCAGCCGTGCCGCCGAGCCATCAGCAACCCGGCCCACAACCCACCGGTGGTCAACAACCCAAATTACAAGCCAGCACACCGCCATCCGCCAGCCCGCCATCCGCCAGCCCGCAATCCGCCAGCAGCCCCCCATCGGCAGCCGTGCCGTCATACGCGATGCCGGACATGTCACCCTGGACGGTCAAGGACCCCGAGGCATTTTCCCGCAACGTTTTGCGCGTCGTCGAGGAGGGCACACGCGTTTGGAACGACATGCTCGATCGCGCCGACGCCAAACCCGGCCCGTATTCGCCCGCCAACGAGAGCGCCAACGCCGCTGACATCATGATGCGGCTGGCTCAGAGCTGGATGGCCGAGCCGAACCGCGTCGCCGAGGCCCAAACCAAACTTTACCTCGACTGGGCCAACGTCTGGAACAACGCGATCCGCCGTTCGTTCGGCGAAGAGGTGGTCCCCGTCGTCCAGCCAGCCCCGACCGATAGCCGCTTCAAGGACCCGGAATGGGCGACTAACCCCTATTTCGACTTCTGGAAGCAGATGTACCTCGTGACGTCGAACTGGGCCGAGGCACAGCTCGAAGGCACCAAGGAACTCGACGACCGCACCCGCCAGCGCGCGCAGTTCTACATGCGCCTCGTCACCAGCGCGATGTCGCCAGCCAACATTCCCGCGATGAACCCCGAGGTCCTGCGCGAGACCTTCAAGACCAATGCCGAAAACCTCGTGCAGGGCATGGCTCACTTCGCCGATGACCTGGAGCGCTCCGGTGACCTGCTCCAGATCCGCCAGACCGATACCGAGGCGTTCCGCGTCGGCGAGAACTTGGCGCTGACGCCCGGTAAGGTCGTGTTCCAGAACGACCTCGTTCAGCTGATCCAATATACGCCGACAACAGCAGAGGTGCGCGAGACGCCGATCCTCATCGCGCCGCCGTGGATCAACAAATACTACATTCTCGATCTGACGCCGCCCAAAAGTCTGATCCGCTACATCGTCGCCCAAGGCTTCACGGTGTTCGTCATCTCGTGGGTCAACCCGGATGAGCGCCTCGCCCACAAGACCTTCGAAGACTACATGCTTGAAGGCGTGCTGACGGCCGATCAGGCCATCAAAAAAGAGTGCGGCGTCGAACAGACCAACATTCTTGGCTACTGCGTTGGCGGCACGCTGGTCGCGACGACGCTGTCCTACCTCGCCGCTCTCGGCGAGACCCCGTTCAAATCCGCAACCTTCCTCACGACACAGGTCGATTTCGAGAAGGCCGGCGACCTCTTGGTGTTCATCGACGACGAACAACTCGCCGAACTCGGTTCCATCATGCAGCAACGTGGCTATCTCGACGGCTCACGAATGGCCAACGTCTTCAATATGATGCGGCCTAAAGATCTGATCTGGCCCTACGTCATCAACAACTACCTGCTCGGCCGCAAACCGCTGCCGTTCGACCTGCTCTACTGGAACCAGGATTCGACGCGCATGACGGCGGCCAACCACGCCTTCTATCTGGGCCAGTTCTACAACGAGAACCGCCTCGCCCGCGGCGAGATGGTGCTCGCCGGACAGAAGCTCGACCCGCGCAAAGTCACTCTGCCGATCTATGATCTCGGCACCCGCGATGACCACATCGCGCCTGCCGTGTCCGTGTTTAAGGGCGCTAAGTTGTTCTCTGGCCCGGTCGAGTTCGTGCTCGCCGGGTCTGGTCACATCGCCGGCGTGATCAACCCGCCCGACAAAGTCAAATACCAGCACTGGACGGGCAGCAAACCGAAAGCCGACGCGACGCTCGACGAGTGGATCGCCTCCGCGACCGAGAAGCCCGGGTCGTGGTGGCCGCACTGGATCGCTTGGCTCGGCGGGCACTCGGGCAACATGGTCCCGGCCCGCAAGCCCGGCAGCAAGCTCCGCGTCATCGAGGACGCGCCAGGCAGCTTCGTCCGGATCCGGCATTTGAACCCCGTTACGCCGCGCCCGGCCCCGCCTGACAAACAGGCGGCCGAGTGAGATCGCGGTCGGATCGCGGTCGGATCGAGCGGGTGGAACGCGTCGGCTGCCCCGCCAGCTTGCAGTCTGCAACCCGCCATCCCGCATCGCCGAAACGGCTGATCGTCTCGCTGTGATCAATCGATCGCTGCACTGGCCAGTTCAGCAGCCGAGAAGCGCGCCTGCTCTTCCATCACCAGCGTCGTCAGTTCGCGCTTCAACGCGTTGAACTCCGGCGCCGACGTATCGCGCGGCCGCGACAGGTCAACGGTAATGTCACGCTTGATGGTACCGGGCCGGAACGTCATCACCACGATCCGGTCGGCGAGATAGATCGCTTCCTCGATCGAGTGGGTGACGAACACGATCGTCTTTTGGAACTCCGCCCAGATCCGGATCAATTCGTCTTGCAGCGTGCGCCGCGTCAGCGCATCGAGCGCGCCGAACGGTTCGTCCATGAGTAGGATCGGGCTGTCGATCGCCAGCACGCGGGCAATGGCAACGCGCTGGCGCATGCCGCCTGACAGATCCTTTGGGTAGCGGCCCTTGAAGTCCGAAAGCCCCAGCGTTTTCAGCAGCGCATCGACGCGCGTTTCGATGTCGCGGCGTGGCAGTCTTTTGAGCTCGAGCCCAAAGGCGACGTTGTCGCCGACCGTCATCCACGGAAACAGCGCATATTCCTGAAACACCATCCCGCGCTCAGGTCCTGGCATCTTCACTTCCCGGCCCGACACACTGATGCGTCCCTGCGTCGGCAGTTGGAACCCAGCCATGGCGTTGAGCAGCGTCGACTTCCCACATCCCGACGGCCCGAGCAGACACACGAACTGCCCGCGCGGGATCGTCAGGTCGATGCCTTTCAGCGCCACGACCTCCCGGTCTGTCGAAGTGAACACCTTATCAACGCCCGCGACGACGATCTGCCCATCCATCGCGTGCCCATCCATCCCGCGCCCATCCATCCCGCGCCCGGCCATCCCGCGCCCGGCCATCCCGTGCTCGCTTATCCCGGTCCGGTCCAACATCATGCCGCTCACTGGTCGAGCCCCCGATGCCAACGCAACAGCCAATCGTTGAGCCGCGAAACCCCAATATCGATCATCAAGCCGAGCAGCCCGATCGTTATCATCCCGGCGATGATCTTGTCGGACCACATGTATTCGCGCGCTTCGAGGATTCGGTAGCCAAGGCCATTGTTGACGGCAATCATCTCGGCAACGATCACGACGATAAATGCCGTGCCTATGCCGATGCGAATACCAGCCAGAATGTAGGGTGTCGCCGCTGGCAGAATAACGCGGGTAAACAGCGCCCACTGCCCCGCGCCGAGGTTGCGCGCAGCGCGAATGTAGATGCCATCGACCTGACGAACGCCCGCGATCGTATTCATCAGAACCGGGAAGAACGCGCCCAGCGCGATCAGGAAGATGGCGGGCGGATTGCCGAGCCCAAACCATACGATCGACAGCGGGATGTAGGCGATCGGCGGGATCGGGCGGAGCACCTGGATCAGCGGGTTCATCAGCCGGTAGATGTTTTCAGATGCCCCCATCACGAGGCCGAGCGGCAGCGCGAGACCGGCGCCAACCACAAAACCGACCACGACCCGGCTGAGGCTCGCGGCACTGTCATGGAGCAATTCACCCGACAGCAACCATCCAATGGTGCCGTCGGTGGCAATACTGGCGACCGGCGACGGCATTGCCGAAATGATCCAGCGGTCCATCACCGAACTGGGCGGTGGCAGCACGATGGGTGAAAAGATCCCCAACCGCGCGACCACCTCCCACAACACGATAAGTAATACCGGCACGATTGCGCCGTAGAGCGCTCCCCCGGATGCCAGAACCGATGGAACAGCAGGACGGGCATCCCGCCGTTGGCCGTGGTCACGCGTTGGAGCCGCTGTCGCCGCCGATGTCGGCGTGATTGCCACTGTCGAAGCGGTCATCACTTGCCCGGCACCCACCTGCCCGGCACCCACCTGCCCGGCACCCACCTGTACGGCACCCACCTGCCCGGCACCCACCTTAACGTCACTCTTGGCCGTGCTCGCCATCGGTCACCTCGTGACAGTAATCTTGACGACACTCTACGTAGTACGTGCGTGGTGGCAAACTCGCCGCCCGTGGATGAGACCGAGCCCGCTTCGTGAGCCCGGTCCCGACGATGGGCTTACTTGGCGCCCGATGCCGCCTTGGCCTTGGCCAACATGTCGAGCTTCACCCAGTCCGCAGCCTTGGGAGGGTTTGCCATCTTACCGAGGCCGTACTTGACCATCAGGTCGGTCGTCACTTGAACGTGCTTCTCGTCGATATCGACCGAGAACGCTGCATTCTCCATCGACGCTTTGTATTCTTCGGCTGTGAACGATCCCTTGAATAGGCTGTCGCGGACATACTTCTCGGCCAATGCGCCGTCTTTCTGGAATGCCGCAGTCGCTTCCACCAGAAGGTTCAGCACCTTCTGGGCAACCTCGGGCTTTTCCTTCAGCATCTTTTCCGTCATCACCAGCGCGCGTACAGGAACGCCAACGGGCGTATCGTAGGGCTTGTTCAGCTCCTGCCCGATGCCACGCGCAATCGCGATGGCAGATTGCGGCTCGCTCTGGCAGATTGCGTCGACGAGGCCAGATGCCAGCGCTTGGTTCAATTCCGGGTAGCCAAGCAGCAAGACTTCAACGTCCTTGCCCGGCTTGTCCGACCACGTCAGCCCGGCCTTATCGAGCGAGGCCAGCAACAGCAGTTCGTGTGCGCCCCCGCGGGCCGTGGCAACCTTCTTGCCCTTGAGGTCGGCGACAGTTTTGATCGTCGAACCCGGCTTGACGACGATCCGCGCGCCGCCGTTCGAAAACCCGGCAACTACGACGAGCGGCACGCCATTGCCGCGTGCTGCGATCGCGCCATCGACCGCGCTGGCCGCGATATCGATCGCGCCTGCCGCAACAGCCGGGTAGATGTCCGCGCCCTTGGCAAACATGTTCTCTTCGATTTTGAGGCCGTACTTCGGCGCCAGTTCCTTCATGTAGGACACCGCGCCGTAGTGAGCGAACTTCAAATTGCCAAGCCGTACGACCTCCTGGGCCGTCACCGCAGTCGTAGCCAAGGCTAGCGAACCGATCGCCAGCACCACCGAACGAAGCATAGTCATGAGGCGCGTCTCCTGGATTGTTTCCTGAGCCGTGCGCCCGCTTCGTAATGGCGGGACGTCTCCGTCTCCCGGAGACCGTAGCAAGAGCTGGACGATCCCAAAACCCCTATTGCGCTGCTTCGAGCGACAAAAAAGAGCCAACCAGCGCCAAGACTATGCCTAAGTCAGCATTCGTCGTCACCAAGCCGTGGGTGGCCGGTCGCCGCGATAGGCAGCCGCGAGCAGCCCCCGCAGCCGCTCGACATCAAGTGGGACCGGGTTGGCATAAGTCTGCCCCGCCGCCGTCCGCGCCGCAATTTCGATGGCCTCTTCCGGCAGTCCGAGCGCGGCGAGCGAGGCAGACGCACCCGACGCTTGCGCAAGATCGAAGATCGCGCCCGCAACATCGCGCGTCTGGTCGCCCGCAATCCCCAATGCTACCGCAATGCGCGCCATCGCGTCAGGTGCGCCCGTGGCGTTATAGGCGATCGCATAAGGCAGGATCACCGCGTTGACGCCGGCATGCGATAGGCCAAACGCCCCGCCGAGGATATGGCACAACTTGTGGTGCAGCCCGACCGACGTCACCGCCAGCACCTCGCCCGAAAGCATCGCCGACAACAGCAGATCGCGTCGGCCATCGCGATCATCAAGCCGCGCCGCCACCTTGGGCAACGCCCGCGCCGCCAACTGGATCGCCATTTCCGACTTCAGCGCAACGACCGGATTGGTCTCCGGCGCGTAGAGCCCTTCGATGGCGTGGGCCAGCGCGTTCATCATGCTTGGCCCGGTCACCGCGAGCGGCAGCGTCAGCGTCAATTCGGGATCGTAGACGATCGCTGCAGGCAGCATCGCCACGTCGCGATGCTGGGTCTTGACGCCGTTCTCGGTCACCGCATTGAACGGCGTCATCTCGGCTCCCGAATAGGTCGTCGGCACCGCGATCAACGGCGTCTTGGTGCGCGCCGCTACAAGCTTGCCAAGTCCGATGGCCGAGCCTCCGCCGATGGCGACGATCCCGTCCGCCGCAACGGCGCCATGCGCCTCGATACACGCCGTAAGCACCTCGACAGGCACATGCTCGCGGGCATCGGCGAACACGGCGGCAACGCGCCCGCCAATCGCTGCCAATATGGGCCCAGACGCTGCGGCCGCCCGTCCCCCCGGCGCCGTGATCAACAGCACGCGGGTCCACTTTAATCGATCAGCTTCGCAAGCAACGCCGTCAGCCGCCGCCACGTCGAACAGCGCGCGGACTGGCAGGATTGTGTAGACGAAGGTTTCGCGCATGACCGGGCCTCGCTGGCACAGTTTTACGCCAGCCGCCAGTTCCAACGGAGCCACCGGTCGATTTTCAAACAGCTGACGTATCTCATCGGATCAAGCCAACGGGTGCGTGTCGTGCTCGTCTGGTTCAGTACACATCGAAGTACTTGCCCTTGAACAGATCATCGATGTAGCCCGCTGCCGCGCTCAGCGCGTAGCCGAACCGGCTTCATCAACTCAGCCGCCACCTAAGCCTTTACGATATTGCCGCTTGTCACGCCTGCACGGGCGCAGGCGTTCCGAGTGTCGATGACGAGTTTCGCCGCCCGCGCGACCGCTTTGTAGTCAACGGCATCATGATCGGTCGCAATCAAAACGAAGTCGTAGGCGGCCACGGTCGCGTCGGTCAAGTCGACCGATTTGCGGCCGGTCAGAGCAGCATGCTCACGTGTCCTTCGAATAACCGGCACATGGGGATCGTAGTAGTCCACCGTTGCGCCGCGCGCTTCGAAAATTTCGATGAGGCGAAGTGAGGGGCTTTCGCGCATGTCATCGATGTTTTTCTTGTAGGCGATGCCCAAGATGAGCAATTTCGCCCTAGAGAGACCCTTGCCGCCAGCCCGGTCCAACGCCTCAGCTGCACGATCCACCACGTAATGCGGCATGCCGGTGTTGATCTGGCCAGCCAGCTCGATGAAGCGCGTCGTGACATCGAACTCCCGGGCCTTCCAGGTCAGGTAGAACGGATCGATCGGGATGCAATGCCCACCAAGACCGGGGCCGGGATAGAACGGCATATAGCCGAACGGCTTCGTTTTCGCGGCATCGATCACTTCCCAAACATCGATGCCCATTTTGTCGAAGATCATCTTCAACTCGTTCACGAGTGCGATGTTTACCGCGCGGAAGATATTTTCGGTCAGCTTGACGGCTTCCGCCGTGGCCGCAGACGACACCGGCACAGTGCGCGCCACCAGCGCATCGTAGACTGCGGTCGCCAGTTCTAGAGCATGCGGACCGTCGCCGCCAACGACCTTCGGGATTGTCGAGGTGCTGAAATCTGGGTTGCCCGGATCCTCTCGCTCTGGAGAAAAAGCGAGGAAGAAATCCTGTCCGCTCTTCAGCCCAGTTCGCTCCAGACGCGGGCGCATCACCTCGTCGGTCGTGCCGGGCCACGTGGTCGATTCGAGGACGACCAGGTGCCCCTTGCGCAGACGCTGCGCGATCGTCTCGGCGGTGCTTTCGACATAAGACAAATCCGGCTCGCGCTGCTTGGAGAGCGGGGTCGGAACGGCAATGATGATGACATCGACGTCCGTCAGCCGATCAAAATCAGTGGTGGCAACGAAGCGCCCATCCTTGATAGCCTCTTTGATGGCCGTGATTGGGATATGCTGGATAAAGCTCTCGCCATTATTGAGCATCGCCACGCGCGGCGCATCGATATCGAACCCGATCACCGGAAAGCCGGCCTTGCAGGCGGTCAGCGCGAGCGGGATGCCGACATAGCCGAGACCGATGACGCCGATCGTGTAATCCCGTGAGGATATGCGGCCGACCAAGTCGGCGACCGTCGCGTCCAGTGTGCCCGGCATCCAAGAAGCTATCCCTGTGCGGTGCGCGCGGCCACACCCTGTTTCGTCGAAATTAAACGCGGCAAGATGCGGCCGGTGACGCTGCGAGTCGATACGCGACACGGCACCGGTCTGTCTGAGGCCCGGTTCTGGCGCGACGCTGTCGATGGCATCCATGCTGCTTCGATGTCAACTCGGACAGGATAAACGCGGTGGGTTGGTCGGCAAGTGACGCAATCTGTGACAAGGACGGCGAACGCTGAGCTGTGCGGGATCCGAGTGTTGGGCACGAAGGACGGCCAACGCTGAGCTGTGCGAGATCCAAGTGTTGGGCACGAAGGACGGCGGAAATCACCCGCAACCCGAAAAAAACCTATGCCGGGACCAGCGCCAAGCGACCTGGGTCTGAAATGTCGGCCCTGAATTTTCAGTGGAACGCGAAGGCAAATTTTCTGCCTTACGCAAAACGCTGGCGGGCCTGACGGGAGAATTTTTGAACGCACTTTCCGATGAACTTGCTGAATGTGCCACGCTATTAAAAGATGCGTTGTCCATTTAAATGCCCGGACGATAATCATGGTAAATTTTTTCATTGCCTTCATTTGTTCAACCGCGAAATAAGCATATTTGATACCTAACAAACAAATACTGTCATGCAGCGCTCGCGAGCGCGAGTTAAAATGGGCCAACTGACAACGATCAACTAATAGGCTCTAGCGACATGCCTCTCCCTTTAGCTCAGGCCAACGCTGCGTGAACTGAGCCGAAGCGGCGGCAGCGGCGGGCGCCATCGATGATCTGGCGCATGGTGCGGGCG
>JAWXCP010000119.1:0-20326 GCA_034408685.1 Hyphomicrobium aestuarii
CTGACAGCCGGGTCGTTTCGAGAGGCGGGTATCACTGCTCGGCCGTCGCGTCGGGGTCGAGCAGGCGATGCAAGTGGACCACGAAATAGCGCATCTGGGCGTTGTCGACCGTTTTCTGCGCGGCGGCCTTCCAGGCTTTGTGCGCCTCGGCATAATTGGGATAAACGCCGACGACGTGGACCTGCGACAAGTCTTTGAAGGTCACTTCGGCGAGGTTTTCTAGTTCGCCACCGAACACGAGGTGGAGCAGTTGCTTGTTTGGCGCGGCCGGCGTGGCAGGCATCGGTTGGGCTCCAGGCGTTGATCGGGCGAGTGTCGGACGGCGGGGTAAGGGTGTTGGCGGATAAGTCTGGTGGCGGGCGCTCGGCTGTGCGCTGAACCGCGATACGCTTTGTCTGAATACGCTCTATCCCGAACCGGCGGACGAGGACAACAACATGTCGGCGATCAACCCGAGCAAAAGCAGGATGCCCACATCGCGATTGGCGCGAAACCGATGCAGGCAGTTTTTTGCATCCGACATGTCCAGCGTCGCGACCTGCCAGGCGAGGTGCGCCGCCACCAGGCCAACCGCAACGCCGTACGCGATGTGGGTGCCCGCCAGCACCCCGGCCGCCAGCCACAGCAGGACGGCCGCAGCATAAAATCCGCCGACCCAAATCCGGGTGTGTGCACCAAATCGCAGCGCGGTCGACTTGAGGCCCAGCGCGCGGTCGTCCTCGCGGTCCTGGTGGGCGTAGATCGTGTCATAGCCGACCGTCCACATCACCGAACCGAGGAACAGCAATACCGGTGGCCAGTCGAGCGAGGCGTTGACCGCCGTCCAGCCGACGAGTGCCCCCCAGTTGAAGGCGATCCCCAGGACCAGTTGCGGCCAGTCGGTCAGCCGTTTCATGAACGGGTAGATCGCGACGAATACCAGCGAGCCGGTGCCGACCGCGATGGTGACCCAGTTGAACTGGATCAGCACGACGAAGCCGAACCAGCCCAAGATGATCGCAAATGCCAGAGCCTGTGATGGCGTGACCGCGCCAGAGGGGATCGGGCGGGTCGCGGTGCGCGCGACTTTCGCGTCGATATCGCGGTCGATGTAGTCGTTGTAGGCGCAGCCGCAGCCGCGCATCACAACGGCGCCGACCAGGAACAGGAACATGAGCCAGAGCTCGGGCATGGGACTGTCGTTGGCAATCCCCGCCAGGCACACGCTCCACCAGCACGGGAATACCAGTAGCCAGACGCCGATCGGCCGGTCGAGCCGCATCAGCCGCAAATAGGGGCGGGCGGCGGCCAATGGCACGGCATCGATCCACGAGCGGTCGGGGATGTCGGTTGGGTGCGGCGGCGGGGCAGCGCGATCGACGCCAGCGGACGTTGGGATCATGGTAGTCCAGCGATAGGTGGGTCGGGCGGTCGGTCGAGAGGTACGTCGGACGGCAGTCGGCCGTCGGCCGGGCGTTCGGACGGCAAGTCGGCGTTCAGGCGGCGTTCAGGCCAAACGTTCGGGTTTACGGGCGGTGCCGGGCACAGCCGGATCGGAGTGCGGACAGACTACCATGGCAATCCACGATTTCACCTCCCAACGGCTGTACGTCGACGTGGTACTGTCGCCGGGTGCCGAGGTTCCGGTCGGCGGGCCACAGGCGCACTATCTGCTCAATGTCATGCGGATGAAGCTTGGCGATGGCGTCCTGCTGTTCAACGGGCGCGATGGCGAATGGCGGGCAAGCCTCAGCCGAGCGGGCAAGCGCGATTGCTTACTTGTTGTCGAGGCGATGACGCGACCGCAAGTGGCGGGCCCGGATGTCGCCTATTTGTTCGCACCGCTCAAGCACGCGCGGCTCGACTACATGGTGCAAAAGGCGACCGAACTCGGCGTCCGGCGTCTGCAACCGGTGATGACTCGCCGGACGGTCGCCGAGCGGGTCAACCTTGAGCGGATGCGGGCCAATGTCATCGAGGCGGCCGAGCAGTGCGGAATTCTCGCCGTTCCAACGGTCAGCGAGCCACTGGACCTTGCGCGGGCCGTGGCGGCGCTGGAACCGGAACGCCGATTGATCGTTTGTGACGAGGATGCTGCGGCCGACCAAAGCCGGTCCGCTTTGCCAGCGGAGACGCTTCTCGCGTTGGGGCCGGGACCGGTCGCCGTCGTGATCGGGCCCGAAGGCGGGTTCGATCCGGTCGAGCGGGAACGGCTGAAGGCCCATCCGGGTTCGCTTTTGATTTCGCTCGGTCCCCGGATCATGCGGGCGGATACGGCGGCGGTCGCGGCCCTGGCGATCGTCAACGCAACCCTAGGGCGAGGTTGGTAGGCGCCGAGGTTGCATCCAAACAGGCGTATATCCGTCGTTGCCATCTGCTGCCTTAAGTGCCCGGTCGTCCAACGGGGCCAAACGGGGCGCTGTCGTCTTGCGGGACGCAGTCGCTGCGTATAAGCCGGTCAGCTAGTTCTGCTTTCTTGAACTGATACACCGAGCCCCAGTGGGCGCCACCAGACGATCGGGGCTCAAGCATGTCGACGCGCGAAGCTCAGGCCGAAGGACAGCCGGTCAGCTCGGTCCAAGACCTCGTGCAATGGATCGCGGCTGGTGAAAAGCCGAAGTCGGCCTGGAAAATCGGCACGGAGCACGAAAAATTCCCATTCCGGACCGGTACGCTGGAGCCAATCCCCTACGACGGTCCCGCTGGCATTCAGGCCCTGATGCAGGGGCTCATCGCCCGATTCGGCTGGCAGCCGATCCTCGAAGGCGACACGATGATCGCCCTGCGGCGGCCAGCTGGTGAAACCGGCCCGCCCGGTTGCTTTGGTCCACCCGGCACCATCAGCCTCGAACCCGGTGGCCAGTTCGAACTGTCCGGTGCGCCATTGTGCAACTTGCATGAGACCGAAGCCGAAACGCAGGAACACTTGCTGCAGGTGATGTCGGTCGGCGAGCGGCTCGGGATCGGGTTCCTCGGCGTCGGGTTCGCGCCGACGTGGCGGCTCGACGAGATCCCGCGCATGCCCAAGCGCCGGTATGCCGTGATGACGCGTTACATGCCGCGCGTCGGCGCTGGCGGTCTCGACATGATGTACCGGACGGCGACGATCCAGGTGAACCTCGACTTCGCGTCCGAAGCCGACATGGTCAAAAAATTGCGAGTCTCGCTCGCGTTGCAGCCGGTTGCGACAGCGCTCTTCGCGGCGTCGCCGTTCACCGAGGGCCGCCCCAACGGCTTCAAATCCATGCGCAGCGAGGTGTGGCGCGACACTGACCGGGCGCGCACCGGCATGTTGCCGTTCGTGTTCGCGGCGGGCATGGGCTACGAGCGCTACGTCGACTATGCGCTCGATGTGCCGATGTACTTCGTCTACCGCGACGGCACCTATATCGACGCGGCTGGCGCTTCGTTCCGCGATTTTCTGGCAGGCAATCTTGCGCAACTGCCCGGTGAGCGGCCGACCCTCGACGACTGGTCCGACCATCTGACGACTTTGTTCCCCGAGGTCCGGATGAAGCGCTTCCTCGAAATGCGCGGCGCCGACAGTGGCAGCGGGGAGCGCATTCCCGCGTTGTCGGCATTCTGGGTCGGACTGCTCTATGACCAGGGCGCGCTCGACGCTGCCTATGATCTGGTCAAGGGCTGGTCGGCCGAACAACGGCAAGCCCTGCGCGACGCGGTCCCCCGAGGCGGCATGGGTACATCGTTCGCTGGCCTCGGTTTGCGGCAGGCGACCATGCTCGACCTTGCCCGCGAGGTCGTCGCGATCTCGATGGCGGGCCTGAAGGCACGGGCGGTCATCAACGACGACGGTTGCGACGAGGGGATCTATCTCGCGCCGTTACAACGGGTCTGTGACCGCGGGCAGTCCCTCGCCAACGAGCTGTTGGGCCTTTATCATGGCAGGTGGAACGGCCGCGTCGAGCCGATTTTCGAGGAGTACGGGTTTTAGTGCGGGGCGAAGTCGGCTTATCGGCATGGGCAGTGCTCCCGAACGGGGTCAGAACGAGTTAGGTGCATGTTGTCACGCCGTTTTGATACCGTAAGGGATCATACTTCCATTTCGAGCTGAACCCGATCGGGAGCAAGAATGTTTGGATTTCCCCGAATTCTGATGTACTGTTCCCGGACGGGAGCACCATCATGTCAGCACCGTCGACCTTAAAGCCGCTCGTAAGCCCCCAGGCGGGGCTTCAGTCGTTATATCGCCAGTACAAGGTCGTCGACCAGACTGCGCGCACCGTGGCCCCTGGCGGAGCGTCTACGACATCCGCCGTAGCCATCACGGGCGCGGGCGACATCGGGCGGTTGATCCGCGAGGAGCGCAAAAGTCGCCGCCTGTCGCAGCAGGCGTTTGCGGACCTTGTTGGTGTTGGCCGCCGGTTCATTTCCGAACTCGAGAATGGCAAGCCGACACTCGAGTTCAATCGCGTGATCGAGGTCGCCGCCGCTTGCGGGATCGACCTATTCGCTCAGCGCCGCTGATGGCGCGGCTCGATCTCGATGTTCGCATCGATGGGTTTGCGGCGCCCGCCGGCACGCTGAGGCGCAACGAGGATGGCGCCGTTACATTTCAATACTCTGATTTTCATATTTCTGACGCAAACGCGCCGCCGCTGTCGTTGTCTTTGCCGCTTCGAGACGAGCCCTACGGCGATCCTGTGTCTCGCGCTTTCTTCGACAATTTGCTTCAGGAAGGCACAGGGACCCTCGATCGCGTGATGGCGCGGGAGGGCCTCGCGCGCGACGATATCGCCGGGCTTCTTGCCCATGTTGGTAAGGATTGTCCTGGCGCGATCTCAGTCCTGCCGGCAGGCGCACCACCGGCCAAGGTACCTGGCGATCTGGCGACCGACTACCGGCGGTTCGAGAGCGCGGAACTCGTTGCAATTGTCCAGTCTCTGCTCGAGCGTCGCCGGTTGCCGAATGGGCTCGGCGACCCTCCGCCACTCGCCGGTGTCCAGAGCAAGCTCGGTGTGACGCGCCTCCCCGATGGCGATCTTGCCGAGCCGATCCCGGGCCGGGGCGCACCAACGACGCACATCTTGAAAGTTCCGCACCGCAATCATCTCAAGCATGCAGCGCACGAGGCGGCGTCCTTGCAACTTTCGCGATTGGCGGGGCTCGACACCGCCGAAGCGGAGGTCATCACCGTGGGTGGTATCGAGGCGTTGCTGGTCCGCCGCTTCGACCGGGCGCTCGACGACGACGGCCGGATCGTCCGCCTGCATCAGGAAGATTTTGCACAAGCTTTAGGTCTCCCAGCCGCGCTCAAATATCAGCGCCGAGGGACGCCCGGCCGCCAGTTTGATGGCGCCGCCATTCGTAGGATCCTTGCGCAGACAATCGCGCCAGCCGACGCCCGTGCGGACTTTATCCGGGGCACCCTGTTCGATCTCATGATCGGCAACGTGGATGGGCATGCCAAAAATTTCGCGCTCTTGCATCTGGCTCGCGGCAGGACTGTCCTTGCGCCTCGCTACGATCTCCTGCCAACGCGCCTCGACCCGGATTCAACCGAGCAGTTGTCCTACGATATTGGCTCGGCCACCTTGACCTCTGACGTGGGGCGCCCCGAGCTCGATGCCTTCCTGGCAACGCTCGGTATCGGGAGCGCCGCGGCTCGCCGGCGGACGATAGATGCGACCGCCAAATCGCTTTCGGCCACGCTGGCGGGCGAACTCGAGCGGTTGAGCGACTTCGGGATGAAGCGGTTTGCCGACCTGATCGCTGCCAATATTCGAGGCTTGTTGCCCAAGCTTGGCCTCACGCCACCGGCCGCCGTCATTGACCGCGATGCGTCGATCGCGCGGGGCGGCGGTTGGCTGATCAGCTGACGCTGGAGCATGTTTGCTATTCTTCGAACCGCAAACGCGCTCTAGCTGTTTGTTTTGGCGCGGTTTTTCACGGCGAACCGCTTCACACTTAGTCTAAACCGCTCTGGTCGAGCTTGGACCGCGTCGCGAACAGGCCGGGTTGCGCTTCAATCGAGCGCGATTGGATCTGGAGCTTTTGGCATCAGATCGGCAACATCTGCTGCGTCTGGAACGATCGTAACTCCGCCTGCCGTCAGCGCGATGCCTTTGGCTTCGAATTCCGCCAGCCGGTCGAGACGCAACAACGCGAGGCCGAGGCTCGCGCCGTTATCTCGCGGCACGCTCGACCCGATGACGCCGATCAGCGCCTCGCCCGCGCGGACCTCGGTGCCCATTGGCGGCAACAGCGCGGCTGCCGTTATACGCACGAAGCGCTTTCGCGCCGTGCCGCGGTGCTCCATCCGGGCGACGATCTCCTGGCCGACATAGCAGCCCTTGGTGAACGACACGCCCGATAGCCGGTCGAGCAGCGCTTCATGGGCGACGAGATCACCGCTGGCGTAGTCGCGGCCCATTTCCGGCACCCGGGCCGCAATTCGGGCCGCAATTCGGGCGGCGTCATGGCTATCGCGAATTTCGTAGTTGGACGCGGCATTGTCCGCCACGACGGTTGCGGTCGGCACGAACGCCCGACGTGGCAGCGCTGTGTGGCGGGGGTCATCGAAGGAACTGCCATGGGAACCTGCGGCTATAACGACGGCATATTCCCCCGAAACATCGGCAATCTCGACCTTGGCGCGCAACTTATAGAGCGTCAGCCGCTTGACCAGGGGCTCGGCCATCTCGCGGGCAATGTCGAGCAGCAAGCCACCCCGCACGCTCGCGGCCAAGTCGCTGGCGTCTGACGGGTCACTGTCGTCTGGGTCACTGTCGTCTGGCGGGCGCACGGCCAGGAACTCGAACAGCACCTTGCCTTGCGGCGACAGCAGGGCTGCAAAGCGCGCGTCTCCAGATGCCATGCCGTCGAGGTCGTTGGTCGCGAGTTTGTCGAGGAAGGCGATTGCGTCCGGTCCTGCAATCTGGACGACGCCACGCCCTGGCAACGCCGTCGCGGCGTGCCGTTGGCTCTGTGGACCGGTATTGTCTGTCATCGGGCTGGTCATGTCATCTCGATACACCAGTCCAAAGCCCTCGCGTAGACCTGTCTGACCCCGGGCTGCCGATTCAGTGGCGACCGTCATTGCCCGGCAGGCCTTCGCTCAACCCACCCGATCGGGCAGGCATTAGACCGCCATTGGGTTGGTGACTTATAGTACCGTCGCACGTAGTCGTTAGACGCCGCAACTCAGAGCATGTTCGCTTTTCTTCGAATCGCAAACACGTTCTAGCTCTTTGTTTTGGCGCGGTTTTACACGGCGAACCGCTTCACACTTCGCCTAAACCGCTCTAAGGGAAACGTAATGCTCAAAAATAAGGTCATCTCGGCGGCGGAGGCGATCGCGCTGATTGGAGACGACGATGTGGTGTGCACCACGGGCTTCGTTCAGAGCTGCATCCCCGAAGTGCTGCACGCCGCGCTCGAGAAGCGCTTTGTCGAGACAGCAGCGCCGCGCGGATTGACGCTGATCATGTGTGCAGGCGCTGGAGACAGCAAAGGGCTTGGCACGGGCCGCCTTCACCACGATGGCTTGCTGAAACGCGTGATCGCGGCGAACTTCGGCCGCATGCCGAAAGTTGCAGACGCCGCGCAGAACAATCGAATCCAGGGCTACAACCTGCCGCAGGGCATTATCTCCAAGCTCTACCGCAGTTGCTCGGCGGGTAGCCCGGGCCTGTTCTCCAAGGTCGGGCTGCATACCTACGTCGATCCTCGGCTCGGCGGCGGCAAGGTCAACGCGGTGACCACCGAGGACATCGTCAAGCTGGTCGAGGTCGATGGCGAGGAGTGGCTGTTCTATAAGGCGACGCCGATCGACGTTGCGCTGATCCGCGCCACCAGTGCCGATCCGTTCGGCAACCTGTCGATGGAGAAGGAGGCGCTCACCCTCGACGTTATGGCGCAAGCGATGGCGGCCCATAACAACGGCGGCGTGGTCATCGCGCAGGTCGAGCGCATCGTCGAGCAGGGTTCGATCAAGCCCAAGGACGTCAAGGTGCCTGGCATCCTCGTCGACTGCGTCGTCGTTGCCGAAACGGCCGACCAGCACCGGATGAACTACGGCGTCCTCTACAATCCCGCGCTGTCGGGCGAAATCCGCGTGCCGATGGAAGGCATGGCCAAGATGCCGCTCGACGAGCGCAAGATCGTCGCGAGGCGGGCGGCGTTCGAGCTTCCCGTCAACGGCGTGATCAACCTCGGCGTGGGCGCGCCTGACGGCGTCGCTGCGGTGGCGAACGAGGAAAAAGTCACGCCCTATATCACGATGACGACGGAAGCAGGTGCTGTTGGCGGCGTGCTGGCTGGTGGCTCGAGTTTTGGTTCGGCAGCCAACGCCCACTCGATCATCGACCAAAATCAGATGTTTGATTTCTACCACGGTGGTGGTCTAGATTTGACCTGCCTCGGCATGGCGGAGTGCGACCGTCACGGCAACGTCAACACGTCGAAGTTCGGCGGCCGCCTCAACGGCTGCGGTGGCTTTATCGACATCTCGCAGAATTCGAGCGCGGTGGTATTTGCTGGCACGTTCACGGTCGGCGGCCTCGATGTTCAGATCGAGGACGGCAAAGTCCGCATCGTGCAGGAAGGCAAGTCGCGCAAATTCGTCAAGGCAGTCGAGCAGATCACCTTTTCCGGCACGTTCGCTGCGAAGAAGAAGCAGCCTGTGCTTTACGTGACCGAGCGGTGCGTTTTCCAGTTGACCCCGATCGGTCTCGAATTGGTCGAGGTGGCGCCCGGCATCGATATCGATCTCCACATTCTGCCGAACATGGATTTCGAGCCGATCATCAACAACCCCGGCACCATGGATGCGCGTATCTTCCGCGACGATCCGATGGACCTGATTGCCGATCTGATGAACCTCAAGCTCGAGGAGCGCATCAGCTACGACGCGGCCCGGAATATCTTATTCTTGAACCTCGAAGGCTACAATATCCGCAAGAAAAGCGACGTCGATGCGTTGAAGCGCGTCCTCGTTGCTGCTGCGAAAAAGGCGGGCCGGCGGGTCAATTCAGTTGTCAACCACGATGGCTGCCGGATCGCCGACAACCTCTATGATGACTACGCCGACATGATCGCCTTCATGGCCGATCACCATTATGCCTCGACAGCGCGCTATACGACCAGCGCGTTCATGCGCATGAAGATGAAGGAGGCGCTGTCCAAGCGTGGCTTGCGTCCCCATATTTTCGAGCGCGCCGAGGAAGCCCACGCCTATCTCGAAGGTTCGACCTGGGCGGATTGAGCGCAGAGATCACGCCCCTGGCCGCTCATGGGAATTGCCGCTCCCACCAAAAATGCCAATAGCGCGCGCCGTTCAACGTCGCCGCTAGTCCCTCAATACTGCCGACGAGGTGGGTCACCAGATCTGGACAGTAGCGGTAGTGGACCCAGGCCAGCGCCAGGGCGTCCTCGCGCGATGCCACCGGGCGTGCGACCTGGAACTCGATCACGTCCGGCGTGATGGCGACGACGCGGGCACCATAACGGCGCTGCCAGTCCCGCGCAAAACCGACGTGAACCTCGGGCACCGGACAAGATCCAAATCCGCCGTAGCCGAGGTGCGCTGCCGCCTCGAACGCATCGGGCGACGGGATCAGGCCGATCACCACCTCGGGCTTGGCGACACCCGTCCGGTGGTCGATCAACACCTGGGGCGCCGTGTGGGGCGGCGGGAGCGGTCCGTCAGCATCGAACGGCGGAGCATCGTCCTCATTGGCTGCGGCCTGTGCGTTGCTACGATCTCGTGGCAGGCGATCGTGAAACTGGCGCCCGCCACCGCCGCGACCGTTTTTGGCGTCGCTATGCCGTTCGAGCAAGTCGGCGGCGGACGAGCCAAGCGAAGCCGCGACAATCCCAACCGGCGCCCGCCGGTCGCGGCTGGCGAGCAAGCGTTCTGCCTCAGGCAGGTCGCCGAACAGCACCGGAGACTGCCCGGGATAGACGATACGCAAGTGGCCGAGCGCGTCGAGAGCGTCCGAGGCCCGCACCCGGATCAACGGAAACGGTGAGAATTCGGCGCCCAGCGCTGTCCCGGCCGGCAACACGTCGAGGTGCATGCCAACGCTCCCATGGGCCACGG
Organism: Hyphomicrobium aestuarii; assembly: GCA_034408685.1. Lineage (GTDB taxonomy): Bacteria > Pseudomonadota > Alphaproteobacteria > Rhizobiales > Hyphomicrobiaceae > JANXVY01. The sequence goes on from JAWXCP010000119.1 coordinate 10,040, forward strand.
CACTCGAATGCCGCAGTTTGTAGCGCCACAGACCGTCCGAGGATAGCGGGTTCTTGGCCGACGCCGCTCGTGGCAGTCGGTGCCTGAAAGCAAAAGCGACGGCGCCATGGCTGGCGCCGCCACTTTCGTAATTCTCAGACGAGACCGTATCTTTCGACAACATCGAACGCGCGGGTCAGTTGAGCCGTTACTTGGGCATCAAAACGGTATCGATGATATGGATCACGCCGTTGGATGCTTCAACATCGGCAGTCACGACTTTTGCGTCGTTGATCATGACACCATTCAAGGCATCGACGGCAATTTCGCTACCCTGAACGGTTTTGACGTTCATCTTTTTGCCGGCAATATCGGCGGCCATCACCTTTGATGGAATGACGTGATAGGTCAAAATGCCAGCGAGCTTGGCATTATTTTCAGGCTTCAGGAGATCTTCGACTGCGCTCTTGGGCAGCTTGGCGAATGCCTCGTCGGTCGGTGCGAAAACCGTGAATGGGCCTGCGCTCTTGAGCGTTTCGACAAGACCAGCGGCCGTTGCGGCGGCGACGAGCGTGGTGAATGTTCCTGCGCCGACGGCCGTATCAACAATATCTTTCATTCGGGCGTGTCCTCCATTAGCGCTCAAAAACAGAGTAAAAGCCGTAGCGGATGCCGCACAGGCTTTGTCACATCTCTGTCTTATTTGCTCGAAAAACGCAGCTGTCCGAAATCATATCCAGACTATCAATTCTGCATCTATCATTCCAAGCAGTACACTCGACGACGCGATATGGCAATCTTAAACCGAATTATTGCGGCAAGCCCGTGCAAATATATTTATTTTAGGTTCCGCAGACATATTTTCTTGAACGCGTCACAATCAAACAAAAACGGCGCTATCTTTCAAGGATAGCGCCGCTCGATACCAAAGGCAGGCTTTCGCGCTGTCTTAGTTCAGCAAGTCCTTGAGCCCTTTCGAAGGCGTGAACTTCGGCACCTTGGCGGCTTTGATTTTGATGGTTTCGCCCGTCGAAGGGTTGCGGCCGTCGCGTGCCTTGCGCTTCGTCACCTTGAACGTACCGAAGTCAGGGATGCGGACCTCATCGCCTTTCTTCATCGTCGACTTGATATGGTCGAGCACCGCATCGACGGCGTGTCCGGCCTTTTCCTTGGTGATCTCGGCGTGAGCGGCGACGGCATCGACCAGGTCTTTTTTGCTCATTTTGGCTGTTCCTTGAAACGGCATGACAGACGGGGCGAACCGATACGCACAAACTCTGCATTCGCCAGTAAACATCGCTGCCTCAGCAACGGTGGGCCGGAGAAAATGCCGTTCGACCGGCGGCGTCAAGCGGAAAACACGCTCAAACGCCAGGAAATACGGGGTTTTCCGACGACTAAAGCCGATTACTGACGGTTTCGTTAAGCCAACGTTGCACCGCGGCCTGATCAATCAACCCCCTGCGCGCAATATGAAAAGGCCCCCGCATCGCTGCGGAGGCCTTCCATTCGAACCAAACGACCTATCGCCCTGCGATCAATGGGCGACGACACGCCCCGCGCCATCTTCAGCTTCTGCCTTCGCAACTTGGGCTGCAGCCGTTGCGGCTTCCTCCCACGTCATCGGCTCCGGCTGCCGCGTCAGGGCAACCTTCAAGACGTCGTCGAAGCGCGCCACCGGAATAATGTCGATCTTCGCCTTCACCTCGTCGGGGATGTCAGCCAAATCCTTGGCGTTCTCCTCGGGGATGATGACCGTCTTGATGCCACCGCGGAGTGCGGCAAGCAGCTTTTCTTTGAGGCCACCGATCGGCAGCACGCGGCCGCGCAACGTAATCTCGCCGGTCATGGCGACATCGCGGCGAACCGGGATGCCAGTCAGCACCGAGATGATCGCCGTCGTCATGGCGATACCGGCCGATGGACCATCCTTTGGCGTTGCGCCTTCCGGAACGTGCACGTGGATGTCCTTCTTTTCGAACACCGACGGCGGGATGCCGAAATCAACCGAGCGCGACCGGATGTATGCGTTCGCGGCTTGAATCGATTCCTTCATCACATCGCGCAAGTTGCCGGTCACCGTCATCTTGCCCTTGCCGGGCATGTTGACACCTTCGACCGTCAGCAATTCGCCGCCAACCTCTGTCCAAGCCAAGCCGGTGACCACGCCGACCTGGTCCATGGCTTCGACTTCGCCATAACGGTATTTCGGCACGCCGAGATAGTCTTCGACGTTGGCAGCCGTGATGTGGACCGTCTTCTTCGACGACGTCAGGATCTCCTTGACCGACTTCCGCGCCAGCTTCGCGATCTCGCGCTCGAGCGAGCGAACGCCAGCCTCACGCGTGTACCGGCGCACAACCTCCATCAGAGCATCGTCGTCAACCTGCCACTCGCCGTCTTCCAGACCATGCGCGGTCTGAAGCTCTTTCAGCAAATGGCGCTTGGCGATCTGCAGCTTCTCGTTCTCGGTGTAGCCGGCGATCCGAATGATCTCCATGCGGTCGAGCAGCGGTGGCGGAATGTTCAGCGTGTTGGCCGTCGTGACGAACATCACGTTCGACAGGTCGTAGTCGACCTCGAGATAATGATCGTTGAACGACGAGTTTTGCTCGGGGTCGAGCACTTCCAGCAAGGCCGCCGCGGGATCGCCGCGGAAGTCCTGGCCCATCTTGTCGATCTCATCGAGCAGGAACAACGGATTGTTCCGCTTTGCCTTCTTCATGGCCTGGATGATTTTGCCAGGCATCGACCCGATGTAGGTCCGACGGTGTCCACGGATTTCCGCTTCGTCGCGCACGCCGCCGAGGCTCATGCGGACGAATTCGCGGCCGGTCGCGTTCGCAATCGACTTGCCAAGCGAGGTCTTGCCGACGCCGGGTGGGCCGACGAGGCACAGGATCGGCCCTTTGAGGCGATTGGTGCGGGCCTGGACTGCGAGATACTCGAGGATGCGTTCCTTGACCTTTTCGAGGCCATAGTGCTCGAGGTCGAGCGTGGCCTGCGCCTCGTCGAGGTCCTTCTTGACCTTGCCCTTGACGCCCCACGGAATCGACAACAGCCAATCGAGATAGTTGCGCACGACGGTCGCTTCAGCCGACATCGGGCTCATCTGCTTGAGCTTTTTGAGCTCGGCGAGCGCCTTGTCGCGGGCTTCCTTCGTCAGCTTGGTATTCTCGATCTTCTCCTCGAACTCGACGACCTCCTCGCGCTCGTCGTTATCGCCGAGCTCCTTCTGGATCGCCTTCATCTGTTCGTTGAGATAATACTCGCGCTGCGTCTTCTCCATCTGCCGCTTGACGCGGCTGCGGATCTTCTTCTCCACCTGGAGAACCGAGATCTCGCTCTCCATCAAGGCGAACACGCGCTCAAGTCGCGCCGAGATCGACATGACCTCGAGCACTTCCTGCTTGTCGGAGATTTTGACCGCGAGGTGCGACGCGATCGTATCGGCCAGCTTCGAGGGGTCCTCGGTCTGGGTGATCGTACCGAGAACTTCCGGGCTGATCTTCTTGTTGAGCTTCACATAGCTTTCAAATTGCGAAATCGCCGAACGCGACAGCGCTTCGATCTCTTCTTCCGTGCCGACTTCCTCGGTCAGCCGTTCGATCTCGGCCTCGAAGTAATCGGCGTTTTCCGTGTAGCGCGTGATCCGGGCGCGCGTGTTGCCCTCAACAAGCACCTTCACGGTGCCATCGGGCAGCTTCAGCAGCTGCAGCACGGAGGCCAGCGTGCCGACTTCGAAGATCGCGTCCGTCGCCGGATCGTCGTCGCCAGCATTCTTCTGCGCGGCGAGCAGGATGTGTTTGTCGGCGCGCATCACCTCCTCGAGGGCGGCGATCGACTTCTCGCGGCCGACGAATAGAGGCACGATCATGTGCGGGAACACGACGATATCGCGTAGCGGCAGGACTGGATACAGCTCCGTGCCGGATGCGCCTTTTGCCTTGTCGCCTGCCTTGTCGCCTGCCTTGTCGCCCGGCGTCTGGTTCTCGCTCATTGTGAGACCTTACCTTGTTCAACCGGACCGTCGATAGGACCGGCTCATTGAAACGAGCCATCGTGCCTCGCGGACCTGTCCCAAACGAGGCGACATAGGTCCACTATCATGGCTCACGTGTGGGATGTCTGTGGCGCCACCAAGCACCAAAGCCGCCCGGAAATCCCCCGCGAGGCGGCGTGTGCTAGCGCCGAACGCGGCCTACTGAAATGGTCATCGCGCAACCGACTTCAAGGCCGCCCGATGCCCCACGCCTGCTATCGCAACTGGTCCCGTCTACCCACGACCCCAAGAAGCGCTCGACGCGCCAACGCCCGCAATCGTCGTTTCCCGCCGAAGCTGGAGCCTGACGGCAGCCTTAATCGCGCGTCAGACCGCTCGACTATGACGCCGTCGAGCCCTTCTCGTCGAGCCGTTCTGAGTAAATGCGCAGTGGCTTTGCTGCACCGTCCACAACCTCGGGCCCGATTACGACCTCTTCGACGCCCTTCAAGGTCGGCAGTTCGAACATCAAGTCGAGCAGGATCTGCTCCATGATCGAGCGCAGGCCACGGGCACCGGTCTTGCGCTCGATTGCGCGACGAGAGATGGCCTTGAGCGCGTCCATCGTGATCGTGAGCTTGACGTCTTCCATCTCGAACAGGCGCTGATATTGTTTGACGAGCGCGTTCTTCGGCTCGGTTAGGATCTGCACGAGTGCCGGCTCGTCGAGGTCTTCGAGTGTCGCTATGACCGGCAGACGGCCGATGAATTCTGGGATCAGTCCAAACTTGAGCAGGTCCTCGGGCTCGACGCCGCGCAGTACCTCGCCCGTGCGGCGCTCGTCTGGACCGGTGACCTTGGCGCCGAAGCCGATCGAGGTGCCCTTGCCGCGCCGCGAGATGATCTTTTCCAAGCCAGCGAATGCGCCGCCGCAAATGAACAGGATGTTCGTCGTGTCGACCTGGAGGAACTCTTGCTGCGGATGCTTGCGCCCGCCTTGCGGCGGAACGGAAGCAACCGTGCCTTCCATGATTTTGAGCAGCGCCTGCTGGACGCCCTCGCCGGACACGTCGCGGGTGATCGACGGGTTGTCCGACTTGCGGCTGATTTTGTCGACCTCGTCGATGTAGACAATGCCGCGTTGGGCCCGCTCGACGTTGTAATCGGCGGCCTGGAGCAATTTCAGGATGATGTTTTCGACGTCTTCGCCGACGTATCCAGCTTCGGTCAGCGTCGTCGCATCGGCCATCGTGAACGGCACATCGAGAATGCGGGCGAGCGTCTGGGCCAGCAATGTCTTACCGCAACCAGTCGGACCGACCAGGAGGATGTTCGACTTGGCGAGTTCTACGTCGTTGTTCTTGCCAGCGTGATTAAGCCGCTTGAAATGGTTGTGGACGGCAACCGAGAGCACGCGCTTGGCGTGGTACTGGCCGATCACGTAGCTGTCGAGCACGTTGCAGATTTCTTGCGGGGTCGGAACACCGTCGCGCGACTTCACGAGGGTGTTCTTGTTCTCCTCGCGAATGATATCCATGCACAGTTCGACGCATTCATCGCAGATGAACACTGTCGGGCCGGCGATAAGCTTACGGACCTCATGCTGGCTCTTGCCGCAGAACGAGCAGTAGAGGGTGTTCCGTTCCTGTGGAGGCATCGTTTCATCCCTGGTCGAAGCGGTTGCCCACATCGCGGTTCTAGTCGAACGCCTCCGGACGAGCCCGGTGCGACGCATTCATAGCAGCAGCCTAATCTGCCGCGTCTTGGCGTTGATGACAGCACGCATCCCCACCTTGAATCAAGGATGCAACAATTTGAGCATGAACGCTACGGTCGCCGCCATGAACCTTATGCAACACTCATGTGACAAAAGCGAACGGATGCAGAACACCAGTTGCCGCACCCGCGACTATTTTTTGCCATCAAGCAATTCGGCGACCTCGTCGCGCATGGTGAGCACCTTGTCGACGATCCCGAAGTCTCGGGCCTGCTCGGACGACATGAAATAGTCACGATCGAGCGTGTCCTCGATTTTCTCGTAGGGCTGGCCGGTATGCTTGACGTAGATTTCGTTCAGTCGGCGCTTGATCTTGACGATATCCTCGGCATGGCGCTGGATGTCGGATGCTTGGCCCTGGAAGCCGCCCGACGGCTGATGGACCATGATCCGGGCGTTCGGCAGCGCGAACCGCATGTCCTTGTGACCAGCACACAACAGCAGCGACCCCATCGACGCCGCTTGGCCCATACACAAGGTCGCGACCGGCGACTTGATGAACTGCATCGTGTCGTAGATCGCCATGCCCGACGTCACCGCTCCGCCAGGGGAGTTGATGTACATCGAGATTTCTTTTTTCGGGTTCTGCGATTCCAGGAACAGCAGTTGGAGACACACCGAGCTTGCCATCTCGTCGTTGACCGGACCGACGACGAACACGATCCGATCCTGCAGCATCCGCGACAGCAGATCGAACTGCTTTTCGCCGCGGTTGGTCTGCTCGATGACTGTGGGCCAATACGGCATGGACTGCTCCTTCAGGGTGTCGTGGCTTTAAATCTTGGGCGTCAATACGCGGCCTGGACGTGGCCGCGCAACACGCAGCGGAGGTTATGCCCCGCGCGTGTCGCCTGGAGGAAGGGTTCGGCGTGCGGCATTTCAGGCCTCACCGTAACGCCGCTGTCATAAGCCGCACTTCGGCTCACCGTTTGCTCGCGTTCAGGGGCGGCGATCAAGCCCGCGTGGCTTCCTCGGCGAGCTTGAACAACTCCTCCTTGCTGACCTTACGCTCTGTCGGAGACGTTTGGCTCAGCATGTAGTCGACGACTTTTTCCTCGAAAATCGGCGCGCGCAGTTCGGCGACAGCGCCCGGCGTCTTTTCGAAATACTCGTAGACCATCCGCTCTTGCCCCGGGAACTGGCGTGCGCGATCAAGCAGCGCCCGACGCAGTTCGTCCTGGGTGACCTCGATCTTGTTGCGGTCCCCGATCTCGCCGACCAGCAGTCCGAGACGGACGCGGCGCTCTGCTATTTTCCGGTACTCGGCGCGGGCATCGTCCTCGGACTTGCCTTCGTCGGCGAGCGTCTTGTTCTCGCGCTTGAGGCTGGCGTTGAGTTGGTTCCAGATCTGCTCGAATTCGTGGCTGACGAGGCCGCCGGGCAATTCGAAGCTATGGGCGCGGTCGAGTTCATCGAGCAGCTCACGCTTGAGCTTCATGCGGGTCGCTTGGTCGAGTTCGCTCTGCAATTGCTCACGCACCAGCGTGCGCAAGTTGTCGATGTCGGTTGCGCCCAGCGTCTTTGCAAAATCGTCATCAACCGTGGGACGCGTCGGTGCGCCGACCGCTTTGACCACAACCTCAAACTGCGCGGTTTTTCCAGCCAGCGTCGGCATCGGATAATCCGCTGGGAAATTCGCCTCTATGGCGCGGGTCTCCCCGGCCTTGCCGCCTTTCAAGCCCTCTTCGAAGCCTGGAATGAACTGGCCCTGCCCGATGACGATCGACGCGTCCTGCGCGCTGCCGCCATCGAACACTTCGCCATCGATCCGGCCGACGAAGTCAATGACCACGCGGTCACCGTCCTCGGCCGCGCGATCATCCGCGTCGGTGTAGGTGATATTTCCGTCGACGAGGCGTCCAATCGCGACCTCGATGTCTGCGGCATCAACATCGGCGACGATCTTTTCAAGCTTCAGCTTTGCGAAATCAGCGACTTCGACGGTCGGCAGGACTTCGAACGTCATCGAATACGAGAGATCGGCCTTGCCATCGAGCACCATGGCCATCTGGTCTTTGTCTTCGGGCAGTTTGATTTCCGGCTGCATCGCCGGGCGCTCTTTGCGCTCCTTGATCGCCTTGAGGCTCGAATCCTTGATGGCCTCGTCGAGCACTTCGCCCATCACCTGGCGGCCATACAGCTTCTTGATGTGAACCGTCGGCACATGGCCCGGCCGGAAGCCTTTGATCTTCACACGATCTTTGAGATCGGTGAGCCGCGTCTCGAAGCGCGCTGCGATGTCGGAAACGGGAACCACCACCGTGATGGTTCGCTTCAGACCCTCGGCATTCGACTCTGTGACCTGCATCGTCGTCCTGTTTCTCGTGCTCGCGTTGAAGCTCTGCCGGTGGGCCAGCGGTCGTGTGATCGGCTGGTAATGGCAATCGCCACGCAGCGTCCCGGTCGTCAATTATGGTGCGGGCGGAGGGACTTGAACCCCCACGGCTAGGCCGTCAGAACCTAAATCTGGTGTGTCTACCAATTCCACCACGCCCGCGCTTCCGTGAACCAACACCTGCCAGAACCCATAATTCTGGCCCCGAATTTTGGCTCCAAATTCTGGCTCCAAATTCTGGCTCCAAATTCTGGCTCCAAATTCTGGCTCCAAATTCTGTCCCAGGCGTCAGTCCGACGTTTCGCCACGCATTCGAGCCGGTTCGAGCCTCGACGGCTCACCGGCGCGACGGTATCCGGCCACGTATATCGGCAGGCTGCGGGCAAAATCAACGGTCTTGTATCGTGACATGCCGGTAACACGCAGACAAACGCAAAATAGCCAGGCCTTTGTGGGGCCTGGCTCGCGTTCGTCATGGGAGATACAGGCCCCTGATCGGGACACGCATTGATTTGGTTATTTCATCGGCATGTGGGCTGGTGCCGCGCAGCAATCGCCGCCGAAGTGATAGCGCAGACCGACCTTGACCTCGTGCGCCGTCAGATCGTCAAAGTTCACCGCCGGGTTGACGAAGCCAGCGCTGTCGGAACGCTGCGAGCTGATGCTGCCCAAGTCGATGTAGCGGTAGCCGACGTCGAGGATCGCCTTGTCCGAGATCTGGTAGCCGACGCCCGCCATTAGCGACCAGGCGAACGCCAGATCGTTATCGCCACGGATGCGGTTGGTCAGATCCGGGTTGCCGGTGAAGGACACGTCGCCGAGCTGGTGGTAGGCGGCGCCGATGCCAGCGCCGACATAGGGGATGAACCCGCCGAAGTTGCCGAAGTCTTTATAGGCGTGAAGCATCAGCGTGTAGGTGCGCAAGTTGGCGGTCAGCGGGTTTCCGACAACCGTAGGCGCAACCGTCGGATCGGTCGGCAAGGTCACGCCGCCGGCCGTCGTCGTGTCTGTGATCGTGAAAGTCCCAGGCTGACCTTTGATGTCACGATCGCCGCGATAGCCCAGCATCGCCTCGAAGCGAACGCCGCGCGAACCGCCGATTGCGCAGCCAGCGCCGCCTTCGGCAAGCCACGTGTTTTCGACCGTTGCGTTGGTGACCTTATCGGTCACATACTGGGTCAACGTGCGCTGCTCGGGGCCGCTGACAGGGTCGATGTTGTCGAGGTTGGTGTCTCGCTGGAGGTTGTTGACCGGCCATTTGATGTCTGGGTCGTTCGACCACGAATAGCCGACATCGGCGCGGAAATAGCACGGACCAGCCGAGCCATGCTGAACATGCGGCAGGGGAGCGGCAAAGCCGTCCTTCATGCCGCGCAGGTCGGCTGCCGAAGACGGTGTGGCGAGCCCGGCAGCCGCGATCATAGCGGTTGCGGCAACGCCCGCGAGGGAGACAAGTTTCATTGTGGAATGACCTCTGTGGGCAGGCTGCCCGCAGTACATCGCGGCCTGCGGGCTTCGTGAGTTCGACAGCCCAGAGACTAATGCTGTGACGGTTAAGTCCGGGTTAAGCGCCGGACGATTTCGGCACGGGACGGCGGCCCGCGCGGTGCGCCTGCAGAGGCCGTCCGCGATCGACCCACGTGATCGACCCAGGCCATCGACCCAGGCCATCGACCCAGGCCATCGACCCAGGCCATCGACCCAGGCCATCGACCCAAGCCATCGACCCAGGCCATCGACCCACGTGATCGACCCACGCTTGTGCAGGCCGAACCACCATGCTAATTGCGCTGCTTCTCGCGATCGGCCAAATCGTTCCGACCGCAACCGGCCTCGTGGCGGAGTGGCTACGCAGCGGATTGCAAATCCGTGTACCCCAGTTCAATTCTGGGCGAGGCCTCCAGTTTATTTGCTCACGGCCGTTCTTCGCTTTGCTCAGAGCCTCCGCAGGGGCGCCGCTCGCGGCGGGTCGCGTTGCTCCCGGGCTTCGCCGACGTTCATTGCTTACGGTTGGTTTTCGCTGCGCTCGGGCCTGCGCCCGCGACGGCGCGATCCGGACCGTTAGGCCCGCAGCGCCGAGCCAGCATAATACCGCGCCGCTTGCGGCGGGTCGCCTTGCTCCCGGGCTTCGCCGATGTTCATTTCTCACGGCTGATCCTCAGCTCGCGCTCGGCCAGCATAATACCGCGCCGCTCGCGGCGGGTCGCGTTGCTC
>JAWXCP010000120.1:0-7483 GCA_034408685.1 Hyphomicrobium aestuarii
CGCCCGCACCATGCGCCAGATCATCGATGGCGCCCGCCGCTGCCGCCGCTTCGGCTCAGTTCACGCAGCGTTGGCCTGAGCTAAAGGGAGAGGCATGTCCAATGAGTGTCGCAGCTCAAGAGAAAAAGAAGGCAACCATCTCGCAGGCCTTTCAATCAATGCTCTATTTGCCATTGTATGTCGGCATTAACGAGGGCTTTTTCGACGCACAGGGGCTGGAACTAACTAAAGAGACAGCGGGTGCGCCCAGTTCCGCCCTTTCGGCCGTTATCGCTAAGAGCGCTGACTTCTCTCTGCACGGTCCAGAATGGACTGCAATTTCGGCCTCAAAAGGTGCACCGGTTTTCGTCATCGCCAATGTAGTGAACGGCGCTGCGGTTTGGATCGCAACATCACCGGATTTGAAGTTCACCAGCGTCGCCGATCTTAAAGGGCAGAAAGTTGTTACGGGTACGATGCCGACGACGAGTACATCGCTTTTCATGAAGTTGCTCAAAGATAACGGTCTGGACCCTGCTAAAGACGTGGAGTTGGTCCAAGTCCCGCTCGGCACGGAGCCTGGCGCCTTCCTAGCTGGCCAAGGCAAAGTTGCCGTCCTTTATCAACCTGGCCTGGAGCAGGTATTGGCGAAGGGTATGAAAGTCGTGCTCGGTTTCCCAAAGTTATACGGGGCATACGCATTTTCAGCGATTACTGTTCGGAACGACGTCGACCCAGTGCTGGCGCAAAAACTCACGAATGGTCTTGAGATGGCGATGCGCTTTATGCAGTCGAACGAGCTGAAGACGATCGAAATTGCCAAGAAGGAATTCCCGAAACTTGACCCTGCAATCGTGGAGGCGGCGGTAAAGCGCATGTTGGCTGAAGGCGTTTATCCCAAGAACGTCGACATATCGGCAGACGCCTTGAAGCTTGGACTTGCTACCCAGATTGTTCTCGGAAACTTAGCGGCTCAACCCGATTACGAAGCATTCGTACCGAAAACATATATCGGCAAGGCTCTCTCTATCAAATAGTATTCAACATGTTCTGAAATGCGGACGCGACGACCCGTCATCTTCGCGTCCGCCAGTCCCGGAGTAAACATGATTGCCTCCGCTAATCACCCGGGTGTCCTCGACACCGTGCGTGCCGTTAAGTCTGGCAGATTAACCCCTCAGGCATCAATAGCGGCCTGCCACGCCCGTGCAAAAGCCCTCGAAGCTACATTGCACGCATTTGTCGACCTTCCTGACCTACGCTCATATTGCGGTGGACTGGGGCCACTTGCGGGTGTGGCAGTGGGCGTCAAAGACTTGATCGACACCGTGGAGCTTCCGACAACATACGGCTCGCCAATCTTCGCAGCGCACCAGCCAAGCGCCGATGCCTGGATCGTGGCCCGCCTGCGCGAAATGTCTGCAACCGTGCTAGGCAAGACTGTCACAACCGAGTTCGCTTGGCGATATCCCGGCCCCACGCGCAATCCCTGGAACCTCAGCCACTCGCCGGGAGGCTCATCTTCTGGCTCAGCGGCGGCAGTGGCGTCGGGGTCTCTGCCGGTGGCGCTTGGAACCCAGACCATGGGGTCGGTGCTGCGGCCTGCAGCATATTGCGGGATCGTCGGCTTTAAACCTTCTTTCGGATCAATCAGCCGCGACGGTGTCCATTCGCTATCGGGCTCACTTGACCACGTCGGGCTTTTTACGCGCAGCGTTGATGATGCAGCATACGTAGTGTCGCGAGTGATGGGTGGGCCAGGGGCCCGACAAGGTGCGGCCTTCGTCGTTGATGTCGACGGTCTTGAGCCGCATTGGGCGCCTCGGATCGGCATTCTGCCACTGCCAAGCAGTCCGGCGATTGATCCATGCCAGTCGGATATTCTATCGGCCGCGGCGATTTGCTTTCAGCAAGCTGGCGCAACTGTCGAAGATTGCGTTCTGCCAGCGGCCTACACCGATCTCGTATCGCTTGCGATCACGCTCTGTGACTCAGAGGGAGCGGCTAACTTCGCAGATCTTGTTGCTCGACATCCCGATAAAATCAGCTCCGATATTAAAGCGCTTGTCGAGCGTGGAACGCGAATTTCTGCAATTCGATATATCAACGCGCTCAAGTTGCAGCAATCGTTGCGGCAGGGCTTCACGTCGGCATCTGCCCCCTTCGACGTGGTTCTAACGGTGCCTGCGACCGGCGAAGCCCCTGTTGGCCTCAATGATACCGGCAATTCCGACCTTTGCGCACCGTGGACAGCATTAGGGGTTCCTGCGATCTCCCTTCCAGCCGGTCGCGGTCCCAACGGGTTGCCGCTGGGTATCCAGTTGGTCGCTCCGTACGGCTATGATCTAAAGTTGTTGCGCATTGCCAAATGGTGCGAGACCGCGCTTGCGCACCTCTCATAGACCAGATCATTTCCAACCAACGGCGTCGGGCTCTCGCCTGCGCTTACCGACACCTGGGACACTCTCCGCTGGCGTCCCCGCGCCAGAGATTATGAGAGTCATGCCTCCGTTGTTGCAGCCTAGCGCTACCACCTTACACCTCCATCACTTCCACCACCCCGGGCAGTGCGCTGATTTCGCCTTGCACCTCTGGGCTCGTGTCCCACTTGCCCGGCAGCTCGAACTCGACATCGCGTCCACCATCGACCCCCGCTAGCGCACCGAACGGAACAAGAAAGCGGATCTCGCCCTTGCCGCCCGGACGCAGCATCTTGTGGATGTCCGTCAGCGTGGCCTGGCGATGGGCAAGTGTCCGCGCATCGAGAACGACTTTGAGTGATCGCTGCAACCCGGCCGCCGCATCTTCCAACGATTGGATATCGCGTATTCTGAGCTTCACCGTGTCCCCGTCGCGATCTGCCTCGACCGAGAGCACGACGGGCTTGCCAGCAACCAACAGTTCGCCCGACTTCGCCAGCGTATCTGAGAACACGACCGCCTCGAATTGCCCGGTGGCATCGGAGAACAGCGCAAACGCGAACTTGTTGCCCTTTTGCGATTTGCGCTCGCGCGCCGAAATCACGATGCCAGCGAGACGGCCGTCGGTCGCGCCCCGCTCGGTTGCGACCTCGAATTCGGCATAGGTCTTAACGCCAAGTTTCCGCAAAGCGGTGGCGTATTGGTCGAGCGGGTGTCCCGACAGGAAAAAGCCGATCGCATCGAACTCGGCCTGCAAACGTTCGAGCGGGGTCCATCCCTTGGCAACTTTGATATCGAGCCTGGGCGCTTCGTTGCTGCCCCCGCCGCCGCCCCCGAACAAATCCGACGTTCCCGCCGCCGCGTCGGACGCCGTTCGCGAACTCAACGCCGCGATGGCATCGACATTAGCTGCAACCGCCGCCCGGTTGGGCTCCAGGCAGTCGAATGCGCCAGCCTGCGACAACGTCTCAAGCCCGCGTTTGTTGAGCGCCTTTGGATTGAGCCGGGCTGCGAAATCGCCGAGTGACGCAAACCGTCCGCCGCGATCGCGCTCCTCGATCAGTGAGGCGACTGCTGTTTCGCCGATGTTTTTGAGAGCAGCAAGCGCATATCGTATCGGCCGTTTCAACGCGCTCGGCCCGGTGGCTTCGACCACGAACTTGACACCGGATGCATTGATACACGGCGGCAAGATCGCGATGCCGCTGCGGCGCGCCTCGCTCGCGAACACCGCGAGTTTGTCGGTGTTCGACAGATCGAGCGTCATCGATGCGGCCAGGAACTCGCTGCGGTAGTTCGCCTTGAGATAAGCCGTATGATAGGACACGAGCGCATAGGCTGCGGCGTGCGATTTGTTGAACCCGTAGCCGGCAAACTTGTCTACGAGCTCGAAAATTTCAACCGCCTGTTTGTCTCTTACGCCGTTCTTGCGCGCGCCCTCGACAAAGCGCGCCTGCTGTTTGGCCATTTCGTTCTTGTCTTTTTTGCCCATCGCGCGACGCAACAAGTCGGCCTCGCCGAGCGAGTAGCCAGCCAGCACCTGTGCGATCTGCATCACCTGCTCCTGGTAGATGATGACGCCGTACGTTTCCTCCAGGATCGGCTGCAGCATGGCGTGGGGATACTCGATCGGCTCCTCGCCGTGCTTTCGGTTGATGTAGGTCGGGATGTTGTCCATCGGGCCGGGGCGATACAACGCGACCATTGCGATGATGTCTTCGAACCTGTCCGGCTTGAGCCGCTTCAAGCTCTCCCGCATGCCGGTCGATTCGAGCTGAAACACGCCCACCGTATCGGCTTTGGCGAGGAGGTCGTACGACGGCTTGTCGTCGAGTTCGAGGGCAGCAAGATCAACGTCGATGCTGCGTCCGCGCCGGATCAGATCGACGGCCGTCTCCAGCACCGTCAGAGTTTTCAGACCAAGAAAGTCGAATTTGACGAGGCCAGCTTGCTCGACCAGCTTCCAGTTGTACTGCGTGACCGGTAAACTCGACTTCGGGTCGCGATAGAGTGGCACGAGTTCATCGAGCGGACGATCGCCGATCACCATGCCGGCAGCGTGCGTCGACGCGTGCCGGTACAGGCCCTCGAGCTTGATGGCGATCTCGAGCAGGCGGGCAACCAGCGGATCGGTGTCGCGGGCTTCTTGCAACTTGGGCTCGCCGTCGATCGCTTGCGGTAGTGTCACCGGGTTTGCCGGGTTGTTTGGCACGAGCTTGCACAGCTTGTCGACTTGACCATACGGCATCTGCAAAACGCGCCCGACGTCGCGGATAACGGCGCGGGCCTGCAATTTGCCGTGGGTGATGATCTGCGCTACGCGATCGACGCCGTACTTTTCCTGCACATACCGGATCGTGCGATCGCGATTTTCTTGACAGAAATCGATGTCGAAGTCGGGCATCGAGACGCGTTCGGGGTTCAAGAACCGCTCGAACAGCAAGCCAAATCGCAGCGGATCGAGGTCGGTGATGGTCAGCGCGTAAGCGACCAGCGAGCCGGCGCCTGATCCGCGCCCGGGACCGACCGCGACGCCATTGGACTTCGACCATTTGATAAAGTCCGCCACGATCAAAAAATAGCCGGGGAACTTCATCTTCGTAATGACGTCGACCTCGAAAGCGAGACGCTTGTCATAATCCTCGCGGGTAAAGCCGACCGCCATCGGACGTTGCTTGAGCCGCTGGTTGAGCCCCGCCATTGCCTCTTGGCGCAATGCGGTCGCTTCGGCTTCAAGCCGCGCGTCTCCCGTAACGGCATCGCCGACGAAGTTCGGCAGGATCGGCTTGCGGCCAAGCGGGCGATAATGACACCGGCGGGCAATCTCGACGGTATTTGCAACCGCTTCGGGCAGGTCGGCAAATAGCGCAACCATGTCGCTGGCTGGCTTGAGATAATGCTCCGGGCTTGCACGGCGCCGGCCGTCTTCGACCACGTATCGCCCTTCGGCGATGCACAGCAGCGCGTCGTGCGCCTCGTGGTCGGACGGGCTGGCAAAGTAGACTTCGTTCGTCGCGACGAGTGGCAGTCCTTGGCCGTAAGCGAGATCGATCAGCTGCGGCTCGACATCGGCTTCCTCGGGTAAGCCGTGGCGTTGCAGCTCGACATAGAGCCGGTCGCCAAACAACGCGGCGAGCCTGCCGAGGCGCGCGGCAACGAGGTCAGACTGCCCGGCCGCGATGGCCCTGTCGATCGGGCCGCGCGGGCCACCCGTCAGCGCGATCAATCCGCCATGGTGGGCCGCCAGCCGGTCGAACGCGACGTGCGGCGGCTCATTGTCCTTGGGGTCGAAAAAGGCCCGGCTGGACAGTTTCAGCAGGTTAGCGAACCCGTCCTCACTCATCGCCAAGAGCGCAATATGCCCGGCTGGTTCGCCGCGCGGCACGGAGCCGGGCGCGCGCAACAGCCCCCCCGTTTGCCCATCGCCGAAGTCGATGCCGACCGACAGCCCGATGATCGGCTGCACGCCAACGCCCCAGAGCTTGTCAGAAAATTCGAGCGCGCCGAACAGATTGTCGGTGTCGGTCAAGGCGATCGCAGGAAACCCGCCCGCCTCGGCCAACTTTGCAAGCTTGGTGATCGGCAACGCGCCTTCGAGCAGCGAATACGCCGAGTGTACCTTGAGGTGGACGAACGTGTCTGGCGATGGGTCTGTCATGGATGGGTTGTGAGTTCAGCGGTGCTGACTGTCAAAGCTTCGCCATCGCCATCCCCAGCTCGATTATGACCAACGCGACAGATCCCCGTCTGCTTAAGGTCACAATGAGGGCGCAAGACGTGCCCGGAAATGATGCGCTGTACAACCTAAGAGGTCAGTATGTTCAGATTGCTCATCGTCGTCCTACTCATCGCCGTGATCGCCGTAGGCGGACGCTATTACTACTGGATCGGCATGGCGCCGTCGCCCAACGACGAACTGGGCATCGCGATGCACCGATACATGCCGCAGCAGGTCCAGGCATGGGGCTGCAGCACACTCGCTGCGCGCTTCGATAAGCAGGCGCCGCCCGCTGGCTGTCAGGACCCGACCGACGCCACCAAATGGCGCAAGACCTAAAGCCGTGATCTCGCGAAACGACGGCAGTAGCCGGCGAGCGGCTGTCGTCAACCGATCGACGCCGTCGCCTGTGCGAGCCAGCGGCGGGACGCCGGATCAACGTCGCCGGATAACCGCTCGCGCACCCGTGCGTGGTAGGCGTCGAGCCAATCGCGCTCATCTGGCGTCAGCAGCGAGGGGACGACGAGGCGCCGGTCGATCGGCGCCAGCGTCAGCGTCTCGAACCCCATGACCGGTTGATCGCCGCCGATGTCTTCAGGCTCGGTGACGAGAACAAGGTTTTCGATCCGGATGCCGTACGCGCCGGGTTTGTAGTAGCCTGGCTCGTTGGATAAAATCATCCCTGGCTTGAGTTCGGCCATCCCGCCCTTCGAGATCGAGGCTGGCCCCTCGTGGACGTTCAGATAGCTGCCGACGCCATGACCCGTGCCGTGGTCATAGTTGAGACCGCGAGCCCACAATGCGCGGCGCGCCAACGGGTCGAGATCGATGCCTCGCGTTCCGCGCGGGAAGCGTGCGGTTGAAATCGCAATCATGCCCTTCAGCACCAGCGTGAACCGCTCGCGCATTTCAACGGTCGCATCACCGATCGGAACGGTGCGTGTGATGTCAGTCGTGCCATCGGCATATTGCCCGCCGCTATCGATAAGAAACAGCTCGCCGTTCTGCAGGTCGCGGTTGGTCGCCTCGCTGACGCGATAGTGCACGATCGCGCCGTTCGGCCCGGATCCCGAGATCGTTGGAAATGATATCTCCCGCAATTTCCCAGTTTCGGCCCGCAGCGCTTCGAGCCGCCGCACCGCCGTGATTTCGTCGACCGGCCCCTTTGCGACGGCGCCATCGAGCCACGCGAGAAAACGGACCACGGCCGCGCCGTCGCGTAGATGCGCCGTTCGTGCACCAGCAATTTCGGTCGCGTTCTTTACCGCCTTCATCTCGACGCATGGATCGCTGCCGCGTGCGACGCGCCGGGCTCCACCGACGCTGCGAAACAGCCACCAGCTTGCCGACGCAGGTGCAAGCCGGA
>JAWXCP010000121.1:0-3381 GCA_034408685.1 Hyphomicrobium aestuarii
CAACGCCGATTCGGCCACCGGCCGGACCCTTCGTCATCAACGCAGTGGCCACCGCCTATGATGGCATCATGGCAAACGTGTCTCGCAGCGTGACCGTGGGCAACACCGTTCCTCTGATCGAACTGTTGACCAAGCAGCCCGGCAACATCGCACCCGCTGTGATCGGGTTTACGCTGCGCTTTGGCGGCGTCGTGACCGGCAACGTGCAGATCGATTTTAACGGCGATAGCGTAAATGAGTATGACGGTCCGCCAACGGGAATACTGTCGAGCTACAACTACGCGATGCCGGGGGTGTACACGGCACGTGCTCAGGCGACAGTCGACAATCTATCGGTCACTTCCGAGGCCCACCTTGTGATCGTAGACGTGATCGCGCAACGCGAGCGCGCCTGTGCGGTTTATGGCGAGCTGCGCAGCGCACTCGTCGCCAACAACCTCGAGGCCAGCTTGCGCGCGTTCACTACACATCAGCAAGAAGCCTTGCGGCCATTCTTTACGGCGTTGGGCAACAACCGGCCGGTATTCGCCACGCGGCTGGGCACCATTGCCAATGGCTTGATCGGACTGGACAGCGCCAAGTTGCGCACGCTTCGGATCGAAGCGGCGTTGCCTGTGCTTTATCCGCTTGAAATCGCCGCAGGCGAAGACGGTGTTTGGCGCGTGATCTCTTTCTGAGGAGAGCTTTCATGAAAACTTTTTTCGCTGAATTTTTCTATAGCGCGTTGCTCTGGGGCAGTCTCATCACCGCGCTGCTGTGGTGGCTGCGCACCAAAGCCAAAAGCCGCGTGGCTCGCGGGTTGTTGTTTCTGCCGTTCTGGTGGTTCGCCCTGCATACCGCCATCGCCTGGTATGGCTTTGTAGTCCCCCCGAGTGGGCGCTTGATCGATGCCGACTCCGGCGAACCAATCAAGAACACTCGGGTGATTGTGACTTGGAAGAGCTACCCGATGGCGATCTGGACGACGTTTTGTACGGGGCGTCAGGCGCATCTGACCAACGAGGACGGAGATTTTACATTTCGATTTTCGCCTTACCCCACGTTGGTGTTCGGCTCGCTTTTTCGGGGGCTGAATCCGAAGGTGCCAGGGCGAATCCGACATAGCGAGAATGCGATCTTGCCAGCGCCGATCTGGGGAGACGTTCCTATCGCGCGCTACGCCCCGGGTCGGATGATCACCGGAGGCGGGCCCAATACCGAGTGTAAGGTCGATATCTCCCCGCAGTTTGTTTACGACTTCAGCATGCTTCCTGGCGAAGAACATCCTTTTAACGTGATGTATCGGGAAGCCTGCATCGAACAGAAACCGGATTCATTCACGAACCAGTACATGCACGATTTGATGAGCAGTAGTGCAGATATCTCGGGGTATCGTCGGTCGGAGGCTGATCGCGACAATCCACAGTGGATCGTGGCCCAACAAATATTGTCGCAAATCGGCTCAATGGGTTGCCCCGGTGTTGGAGGACTTTGTGCTTCGGCGATCAGCGTCGATGTCCATGAAGAGGTATGCGAATACGTTATGTGGCGTAGCCAAGTAAAGTGAAGGGAGATTCGGGATGATTCGGAAACGCTTGATGTTGCTGGCAGTGCTGGGCATTCCAACCGCCGCGTTTGGCTACGAAATCGGCATCCATGCCTACGTGACCCAGGCCGCGGTCGATGCTTCAGTGCTATCGCCCACCCATCCGAAGTCGATCGTGACTATGTTGGGGTTCAGTCGGCTCGATTCCAACAAGCCCTTTGAATTGCGGTCGGAGGGAGATACGCCGATCGGCTACTACTTCGACGACTCGCCGCACGCGACAATTCCGATTGCGAGCGAAGACGCTTTCAATCAGTTTCTTAGAAAGCTGCAAAACATCGAAGGCAATATTTTCGAGCGCCTGCGTGGAGGCGGGTATCTCGCGGGAGCGCCCAGCCGCCAAGATTTCGAGCAGCGCATCGACGCCTGGGTGATGCGCGGTGCAATTCGTGAGGACGATAACGACGTCGGTGCGTATTCGATCGGAGATCGTGATGACGACCCGTGGAACAAGGTGTTCCGCGCCGGGCGCCACTTCTACGATCCGATCAACAACCGCGCGCTGGATTCCGACGCGACTTGTTTCACTTTCGGTTGCAAGCCCGCGATTGAATGGGCTCTGGGCCGTACCGGCGTGTTGGCCGGTCCTGGGGGGCTGGACACGCGCCGGGAGAACCGCTTCAGTTGGCAGGATGCGCGCGATAACTATTGGTGGGCGCTGACCTACAACTTGACCAACGAATTGGGCATGGGCACGCATGGCGAAGCCCAGGAAATCGAGTCGGGCTTCCGTTCATTACGTTTTGCGACCGCGCTCAAGTCGGTGGGTCAGGTGATTCATCTGTTGCAGGATGCTGCACAACCGCAACATGTGCGCAACGACAGCCACGGCCCTCCTGTTGGTAGCTTGGTGACGCCCGACTTGCCCGCTGACGGCGCCTTTGAAGCGTTTACCGAGTTGCGGCTGTTTGGCGAGGCGCAGGCGGCGGGCTATTTCAATTCGCTGACGCATTTCGATGGTACGCCGCTCAACCTGTTGGACATACCACGGCCAAACCTGCGCGGCAACGTGGCGTATCCGATACCGTCGTTTTCGAAGGCGGTCGAGTTCTTTACGACCCAGATTGACAATGTTCCAGTTGCCGGTCGCCGCGGCCTGGCCGATCTTTCCAATCGCGGATTTTTCACCGCGTCAACTTTGCCAGTCAATGTCGAGACAGGCAAGCCAGATCTGCTTGCGACAGCGTTTGCGGACCCGCCTCGCCCGGACGTCAACGGGACATTCTTTCAAGAAGTTGAAATTAGTACGCCCCTCTACTACCAATCCACCACTGTCACCAAGGAGCGCGTGCTGTTGGCGGCCGTACCCGACGTGTTGGCTCCCAGTTGGAACCAGCAGAGTGGCCTCTTCGCCCTATACAGCAACAACGGCCTTATGCCTCTGCTGGCCGTCAGCCAAGCCGCACTTGCCGACGATTTCCTTGTTGGCGCGCAGCCTCCAGGCGTCGCGAGTGCCAGATACACCATGTCCTACTCCGTGTTCGAAGCCCAAGCCGACGCCATGCTCCCGCGCGCGGTGGCCTACAGCACCGGCCTGATCAATTACTTTTTCCGTGGTCGTCTGGAAATCACGCCCAATATCAAAGGGTGTTTGCCGTGCTCAATCAGGGCGAGCCGCATACTGTTGATGCCGAGGGTTATCCGCGCAAGCCCGACAACAGCATCTTCGGCTTCGAGAAGATTCGCTTAAAGGTGCGCAACGTGACCGATGCGATTGTCGAATCGGGGCCGGCCACGCCCGCCATTCCGCAAACTTCTGGCAGCGGCTCGATGGTGGCCGTGGCACGTTATCACCG
>JAWXCP010000122.1:0-4200 GCA_034408685.1 Hyphomicrobium aestuarii
AGCGCAATCGGCCAGACCTGCCTGGCACCTCGCGGTTATCGCCGCACATCCACCATGGCGAGACCAGCGTCGCGACGTGCTGGCACCGCGCGCGCGCGGCCGCCGACCGGTTTGCCAGCAAAGGCATCAAAGCCGACAAAGGGCTCGAGACGTTCCTCAAGGAACTCGTCTGGCGCGATTTCGCCGTGCACCTGCTCGTCCATTGGCCAACGCTACCCGACGCGCCGTTCAAACCAGAGTTCGCCAACTTCCCGTGGAGGGAAAATGCGGCAGGGCTCCGGGCTTGGCAGCGCGGACAAACCGGTTACCCGATCGTGGACGCCGGCATGCGCGAACTCTGGCACAACGGCTGGATGCACAATCGCGTGCGCATGATCACGGCGTCGTTCCTGGTCAAGGATCTGCTGCTGCCGTGGCAGGTTGGCGAGGCTTGGTTCTGGGACACGCTGGTCGATGCCGATCTCGCCAGCAACGCGGCAAGCTGGCAATGGGTGGCCGGCTGCGGCGCCGACGCCGCGCCGTATTTCCGCATCTTCAACCCGGTGTCCCAGGGCCAAAAGTTCGATCCCGATGGCGCCTATGTCCGCCATTGGGTGCCAGAATTGGCCAAACTGCCCACCGCCCACATCCACGAGCCATGGACCGCGCCGCCGATGGTGCTCGCTGCGGCCGGGGTCACGCTCGGCAAGTCCTACCCAAAGCCGATCGTCGACCACAAGCTGGCCCGCAACGACGCGCTCGCTGCATTGAAAACGATTTCCCGAGGCGCCGCTGCCGCCGAGTGATCGGCCCGTCACACGCGCGCGGCTCCGATCAGCCCGGCGCGCTACCAGCAGCCGTACTGCCAGCCGCCGTACTGATCGCGACGAGCCGGTTTAGCGCAGCTTTGGCAGCCCCGCTGTCGATCGAACGGGCTGCAATTCTCGCCCCCTCGGCAATCGTCTCGGCCTTACCCGCGACCATCAATGCGGCGGCGGCATTGAGCACGACGATGTCGCGGTATGGGCCAGCCGCGCCGTCCAGTAGCGCATGCATTGCTGCCGCATTATGCGCCGCATCGCCGCCGGTAAGGTCGGCCAGCGTGGCGCGTGGTAGGCCTGCGTCGTCTGAAACGATTTGGTACTCCGTGATCCGCCCGCCGTTGGTCCCGCCGTTGGTCCCGCCGTTGACCTCGGCGACGAAACTCGCCCCCGTCGTCGTCAACTCGTCCATGCCGTCGCTACCGTGCACGACGAGCGCGTGTCGGCTGCCGAGCGCCAACAGCGTCTCAGCCACGGGCCGGACCCACTCGCGGCTGAACACGCCAACCACCTGACGGTCGACGCACGCAGGATTGCAGATCGGGCCGAGCAAGTTGAACAGCGTGCGGAAACCAAGCTCTGCGCGCACTGGCGCCCACACCTTCATCAGTGGATGATATAGCGGCGCCCACAAGAACCCGACGCCAGCGTCGCCGATCGCGCGCGAGACCGTGGCCGGCGGCGCGTCGATAGCAACGCCGAGCGCAGCGAGCACGTCGGAAGCCCCCGATTTTGACGACACCGCGCGATTGCCGTGTTTGGCAACCGGCACGCCAGCGCCGGCCACCACAAACGCTGCAGCCGTTGAGATGTTATAAGTGCCGTGGCCATCCCCGCCCGTGCCGACGATGTCGATGGCGTCCGCAGGTGCCTCAACCCGCAGCATCCGGGAGCGCAGCAATCGCGCCGCGCCGGTGATCTCGTCGACCGTCTCGCCGCGCCCGCGCAGCAACGACAGGAACGCCGCCTTTTGGGCCAATGTCGCTGCCTCGGTTGACATGGCGTCGAGGGCAGCCTCGAACCTCGCCGCCTCGAAGCGCGCGCCGTGGGCGATCTCTCGCAAGATGGTCTTTGGGTCGCTGGACATGGCCAAGTTTGGCATGGCCACGTTACGCCGCCGCCATCTTGCGCGCACCGATGGGCGGCGCGACGGATTTCCGCTTGGGCTCGAAGCCTGCAAGTTCGAGGAAGTTCGCCAGCAGCGCGTGGCCCTGTTCCGACGCGATGCTCTCGGGGTGGAACTGCACGCCATAAACGGGATGTGTCTTGTGATGCAGGCCCATGATCAGCCCGTCATCCGTCTCAGCCGTGATTTCCAGGCACGCTGGAAGCGACGACCGCTCGACGATCAGCGAATGGTAGCGCGTCACCGAAAACCGCTCGGGCAGGCCCTTGAACACACCGCGCGTATCGCTGTGGCGGATCGTTGAGATTTTGCCATGCATCGGGGCTGGCGCGCGGATGACCTTGCCGCCGTAAGCTTGCCCTATCGATTGATGGCCGAGGCACACGCCGAGCAGCGGGATCGTCGCGCCGGCTTTAGTGATGAGGTCGAGGCAGATACCGGCCTCGTTGGGCGTACATGGGCCCGGCGACAGCACGATCGCCTTCGGCTTCAACGCTATGGCCTCCGCCGTCGACAGCGTATCGTTACGGTGGACGACACAGCCAACCCCCAACTCGCCGATGTAGTGGACGAGATTGTAGGTGAAGCTGTCATAGTTATCGATGAGGAGGAGCATGGTCGGCCCAAATTGATCACGAGCTACCCTACGACACGCGGCCTGGAGAAATCTAGCGGTCCGCGCGAGCTTGTCCCGGCCACGTCGCCATAGCGAACCGCTGCCATCAGCAGAACTCCGAGCGTGACGGCGTTGAGCAGATGCCACAGCGCGTGCGTGCCACGGGTCTGGCCCCAAACCATCGTCGCGCCGCACACCTCCTGATCGAGAGATCGCATCACGAGAGACACCGCGAACGCAGCGCTCGCGGCGATGAGATAGCCCGCAGCCGGATGCCGTTTCACCGCCGCCGCCGCCGCGACGAGGGCCAGCGTCACCAAAGCCGGGCCGTAGCCCAGCGACCCGTTGGGGCAACCCACGCCCTTGACCAGCGAACGCAAAGCCAGCGGGCACGGCGCAGCCGACGCGGCTGCGAGCGCTGCAACGAACGCTGCGAGGCCGAGGGCTGAAGCCCACCGCGAGAGCCCTAGAAACCGACGCAACGCATAACCGGTATAGGCCAGCATGAAGATGGCGATCGGCGCGCCGTCGGCGATCGCCGCCCACCGCGTCGCCAGCGTGTGGAACAGGAAGCTGCCGGTCCCGATCACGCCGACGAGGCCGATCAGCGCCCATTCTGACCATCGCGGCTGTCCAACGGCCCGCGTTCGCACCATGGCCACAGCGGCGACGGCGGCGGCAATAAAAAAACCGGCGTTGCTGACGGCATTGAGCGGCTCGGCCCAGAACGCCGGATCGAGCCCGCGCTCGCAGTAGGCAAAGATTTTCGATGTCAGGCCACCGTTCATCGCCCGTCCCCGTCCTCGTCACACCACCACTGCGATCGCGCTCTTAACCCGGCCCGGATCCCCTGCCCGGATCCCCTGCCCGGCATCCCGTGCGAATACCCGACACCGCCTACCCGACACCGCCCGCGTCCTTTGTCCTAGGCGCTTTGCGCAGATGGTTCGGCCATTCCTGCAATGTCCAACCCGTGGCCCGGTCCCGGCCGCGCCCCCTGCCCGGGCATGTCGCAATGATGGGCCAGCGCCCGTCGTGATCCGCTACGCCGCGTCGGGCGTTCGGCTAAGTCTCGGATTTCGCTGGTGCGGACGGCGGGACTCGAACCCGCACGCTCTTTCGAACTCGAGATTTTAAGTCTCGTGTGTCTACCATTCCACCACGTCCGCGAGGCGCAAGGCCGCCCTTATGCGACCGCCGCCGCCGCTCGGCAACACCTGCTGACGTCCGTGTCTGATGGAGGCCTGCGACGTCGCAAAAGTAGCTGGACCTGCAGCGCGCCGGACGGACGTTGCCGACGCCGCGTCATCGCTCCAGATCTCACAGGTATGCCATCGTCGCCGCCACGCCGAGTATCGTCCGGACGGCATGCAAGCGCCACCAGGTCTCCAGCAACTGGACATTATCGTGCGGATGTTAAGATGGCGCACCCGACAGGATTCGAACCTGTGACCTCTGCCTTCGGAGGGCAGCGCTCTATCCAGCTGAGCTACGGGTGCATCTGCCAAGGGTTACCTGATCTGGATCGCGGACGCAAACGGCTTGGCACCGGTAAGATCGGGCAGCCCCGCCACGCCCCCCCACCCCCACGGGGGTCAATAAGTTTCATCCGGCCGGTCGGCGTTTGTGGCAACGGTCCCGGCGCGGCAATCGAACTC
>JAWXCP010000123.1:0-6813 GCA_034408685.1 Hyphomicrobium aestuarii
GCGCCGAACGGGCGTTTCTGGCCAAGCTCGATGGCTCGTGCCGCACGCCGATCGCCGGGCTCGCCGAGCTCGACGGCGATGCACTTTCGTTTCGCGGCGCGATCCTGACGCCCGATGGGGTCGCATGCCACGAGGCCGCGCGTGCTGGGGTGGCTGGCGATGCTGCCGCGATCGGAGCGGCGGCCGGCGCGGCGTTGCTCGACGTTGCGGGGCCTGAGTTTTTTGATGCACTCAAAGTGCCAGCATGGGCCAACCGAAGCTGACGGGTGGTTGAACAGGCGGGGCGGCGATGCACGTATTGATCACACGGCCCGAGCCCGACGCGTCTCTTTGGCTCGATCATTTGCGCACCCGCGGCATCGCGGCGACGATCGATCCGATGCTCGATATCGTGCTGGCGGCGCCGTCAGCAGTGCTGGGCGATGGGGTTTGCGAGACGAGCGCTCCGATCGCGTTGGTCATCACCAGCCGTAACGCCGTGCGCTGGCTTGCCATGGCAACTGATCTCAGCGACGCGTTGCATCTGCCGATCTTCACGGTTGGTCCAGGGTCGGGTACCGCCGTCCGGGAGCTCGGTTTTACGATTGTCCACGAAGGAGCGGCCACGGCGCGGGACCTCGTGCCGGTGATCAGCGCCGCATTCGCTGGAATGGGCCATCTTACGGGCCGCCTATTGCACCTGTCGGGCGACAAAATCGCATTTGATCTCGCGCCAGTATTGGCCAGCCAGGAGTTGAACGTCGACCGGCGGGTGGTCTACCGTTCGCAACCCGCTGCCGCGCTGGCGCCCGAGACCATCGCGCGGCTCGTCGGCGGGGTGATCGACAGCGTGGTTCTACTCTCGCCATTGACTGCGGAAACCTTCGTCAACCTTGTATCGACGGCGGGGTTATCCCAGTTCCACCAGAGGCTTGTTTACATCTGCCTGTCACAAAATATCGCTCGATGTTTAGCCTCGCTCGCGCCGAAGGATGTCGTGGTTGCAGCTGAACCGAACGCGCAAGCCGTGCTGATGGCGATAGAAGTGCTGGCGGCTGCGCATCCCGCTTGTTAACGTCCTGAGGCGTCGATACAATTCCTGTGGCCGTTCGCGTGCTAGACAGCCTGCACGCGTTATTTCGTGGAGTACCGAGTTCCCATGACCGACAAAAAGGACGACGCTGGTAAGGCAACCCCAGGCACGGCGGGATCTGGGTCTGGGTCGGCCGGGTCGGGTTCTTCCGGGCCGAGTTCTTCCGGGTCGGGTTCTTCGGGGCCGAGTTCTTCCGGGGGTGGCGACCCGAAGCGGCCGCAGGCGATCGTCGAGGGCAAGGCTGTCGAAATATCGTCGACGACCATCCGTCCCCAAGCGACAAGCACGCCCGGAACCTCGACCACGCCAGGAAACGCGCCTGGAAACGCGCCCGGAACCTCGCCAGGAAACGCGCCTGGAACCTCTCCTGCCGGAAAATACGACGCGCTGAAACCCGACGCCGCGAAGGACGCTGGAAAGCCAACTGGTGCAGCATCTCCGGCCTCGGCTGGCGCGTCGGCAAAGACGACGGGTACGGCAGCGCCGACAGACAAACCCACCAAGGCCGCAACAATCGCGGCGCCGCCCCCTGCGCGACGCTCTTCGGGCGGTGGCATGATCAGCCATTTGATCGCCGGCGTCGTTGGAGGAGCTGCTGCCTGGTACGGGATTTCGACGATCGGTCCTGAACTTGCCAAGCAGTACGGCATCGCGATGCCAGCGCCGCATGCGACCGAGATCAAGGCGATCCAGGACGATTTGGCTCGCCTCACGAAATCCGCCGGGACCTCGACCGCCAGCCCAGTTACGTCCGATCTGGCGGGTAAGCTTGCGGCAGCGGAAGCCGAGATCGGCAAGCTTCAGAACGCGACCAAATTGCTGGCGGGGCTAGAGGCCAGCCAGGCCAAAGTCGCCGCCGACCTCAAGGCGCTGACAGCGGCACAAGCCAAGCAGGCCGACGCCGAAGCCCGCGTTGCAAAGCTCGAAGAACAGCTCAAGCTGATGGCCGAGGCGACTGGGACCGACGCGGCCGGAAGGTTGCCGCAGCTCGCCGCCGTTACCGGGCGACTCGTCGACCTCGAGGCGACGATGGCCAACCAACTTTCGGCGGTCCGAAAAACGGTGAGCCAAGAACTCGAAACCCGGTTGGCGCTGACCGATGAAAACAGCAACGCAGCCAAGTCGGGCACCAACCGCGTGGACCGCGACTTGTCTGCGGTGAAATCCGAGACGGCGACGATGGCGGGACGGCTCGATACGATCAAAGCCGAGAGCGACCGGCTGGCCAGCGGCCTTGCCGCGCTGCGCGAGGAAACCGGTACGCTCAAAACCGCGGTTGAAGCGGTGCGCGCCGACGGCGAGGCCAAGTACAAGGCAACGGCAAAACCAGCCGATGTGGCGCTGGCGATCGCGCCGGTGGCCGGCAAGCTGGTCGCCGTCGAGCAGAACCTGCAATCGATCGTCAAATCTGAAGACGATCGCCGCTCGAACGCCGAGCGCATCGTGCTTGCCCTCGAGTTGAACAACCTCAAGCGTGTGATCGATCGGGGACAAAAGTTCGGCGCCGAATTGGCCGGGGTCGCCAAATTGCAGGCGGCAAAGTCGATCTGGCAGCGTTGGAGCGGCACAAGGACCAAGGCCTGCCGACGCTGGCCGACCTGACACGCGAATTCCCGTCGGTCGCTAACGCCATGCTCGACAGTGAGACGGCGGTGCCAACCGACGGCAGCGTGCTCGACCGCGTGATGGCGTCGGCCAAGTCGGTGGTTCGAGTCCGGAAGGTCGGCCATGACGCCAACGACAAGAGCCTCGAAGCGATCATCGGGCGGATGGAGGCTGGACTGAAGGACGGCCGCCTTGCCGATGCGGCCTTAGAAGGCCGCGCGTTGCCGCCCAAGGCCGCTTCCGCGGCTCAGCGGTTCCTCGTCAAGCTCGAAGCACGCGCCGCCGTCGATAGCGCGATTGCGGCTCTCGAGGCCTCGCTCAAGTCCGCGCTCGCTGGAAAAGCTACCAACTGACGCCGCCGTAATTCTACCGCCCGCCTCCGACGAACTTGCCACTGCCGCTTGCTACCGCCCGCCTGCCGCCCCGATGCCTGACTTGCCGCCTGACCTATGACCGACCGGAGTTCGCGTTATGATCCGTGTGATCCTTTTCCTCGCCGCCGTCCTGGCGCTCGCGACAGGGTTGTCGTGGCTCGCCGACAAGCCCGGGGCGGTGCGCATCGACTGGGAAGGCTACGTCATCGAGACGAGCATGTTTCGCGCCGTCGTGCTGACAGCACTGACAACCGGCACAGCGCTGGTTCTGTGGTCTGTCGTTCGCCACATCTGGCACACGCCGGCGGCGTTTGGAAACGTGCTCAACCGTCGGCGCAATAAGCGCGGACTCGAGGCGCTGTCGGCGGGAATGATCGCGGTCGGCTCAGGCGATCGCGCCGGCGCGACGCGCTACGCCCTGCTGGCGCGTAAATCGCTGCCGAACGAGCCGATGACGCACCTGCTGCGGGCACAGGCAGCGCAGCTTGCTGGCGATACGTCGACATCACGGCGCATTTTTGAAGCAATGCTGGCATCACCCGACACCGAGCCGCTCGGGTTGCGTGGCTTGTTTCTCGATGCGGAACGCGAGCGGGAAACCGAAGCCGCTCGCCAATTCGCCGAACGGGCTCTGCGCCTCAACCCGAGGCTACTGTGGGCGTCTGATGCGCTGTTTGAAATTCAGTGCCGCGGTGGCGATTGGGCCGGTGCGCTTGAAACGCTGCATGCCGCGCGCAAGAACGGATTGATCGAAAAGCCCGTTGCCGATCGCCGCCGTGCCGTTCTGCTGACAGCTCAGGCGATCAAGGCCGAGGATCGTGAACCCGACAAAGCGCTGGCGTTGGCCACCGAAGCCCACGCTCTTGCACCGAATTTGGTTCCCGCTGCGGCCCAGGCCGGGCGCATGCTAGCCTCGCGCGGTAACACGCAGAAGGCTGCGAACGTGCTGGAAAAGACGTGGGCGAAGTGCCCGCATCCTGATCTGGCAACGGTATATGCCTACGCGCGCGTCGGGGACAGCCCGCGCGACAGGTTGGTGCGCGTTAAACGTCTCGCCAGCCAGAACCCGTATTCCATCGAAAGCGCGATCGCGGTTGCCAATGCCGCTATCGACGCGCGCGCGTTCGACGAGGCCCGCGATGCGCTGAAGCCGATGCTCGACGGCAATCTGACACAACGCATCGCAACCTTGATGGCCCGCGTCGAGAGCGAGCAGTTCGGCGACAAGGGCCGCGTGCGCGAATGGCTGGCGCGGGCGGTGAATGCACCGCGCGACCAAGCTTGGACGGCCGATGGCGTCGTTGCCGACGAGTGGTCGCCGATCTCGCCGGTCACGGGCGCTCTCGATGCGTTCCAGTGGCGCGTCCCAGTTGAAACGCTGGCCTCGCGTGACGGCGATCTCATCGCCCGCCGGGTCGAGGAACTCGTCGCACTTGGCGCGCCAGCGCCGATTTCGGCCGTCGCGAACGATGTCGAGACGGTCGATGCTGAACCGGTCACGGCGCGGATGACGCCGGTTCGCGGTGCCGCCCACGTGGCATCACGCGATACGACGGCGGCCGTTGGCAAGACCTCTGATGGTGATCGTTCGGGTCGTCCATCCGCTGCGACGGCGCAACCGTCATCTGTTGCGGTTAAAGGCACCGGCGCTCAGACCGCAGCTCCGGCGAGCGGTTTAGCTCAGGGAACTGCGCCCGGCGCAGATGTTGACGCTGTGGCGAAAGCCGGCGCGGGTCCGACATCGGGTGTTGCCAAACCTGTCGCGTCGGCAACGACAGCATCGGTTCCGACGACCGCGTCTAATCCCCAATCGTCGACAATCAAGTCGGCGGCAATCGCATCAGCGGCACCTCCGTCGGCGGCACCCCCGTCAGCGGCACCCCCGTCAGCGCCGTCGTCGGCAGCACGCCCGGCCGTAACTCCGCCGCCGGTAGCACCTGCGGCCAGCGCGGCCAAAGCTTCGCCGGCTACTGTCGTCGCCCCAGCGCCAGCAAACGCGGACCTCAAAACGCCAGCAGTTCAGGCGCCTGCGCCCGCCGAGCCCCGTTCGACGACTGGGACCGCCGTCTTGCCAGCGGTCAAGCCGGACCTGCGCCCAGCTAGCCCAGAGGCAGCCAGCGGCAAAGAACAATCGCCGGCGCAAACTGTACCGGAGGCAAGCAAGGACAGCTCCAAGCTGGCGGCGGCGATCCAAGCCGCGCGGCAGGTGAGCCCGGCGACCGTTGTGGTGAGCGATGCCGGATCGGGTGCAAAGCCTGCCACAAAAGCTGGGGCAGATGTCGCGCGCGACGGAATGGGCCGTGACGGAGCTGGCCGAGACGTGGTTGGCCGTGACGTGCCGCCACCGGTCGCGCCAGCGCCCAGTAAAGAGCCGCGCATTTTCGTCGTGCCGCACGCGCCCGACGATCCCGGCCCCGACGGCGCCGACGCTGACCCCGTGCCCGCGAAGGGCAACCGGCCGCCGTACCGCGCCTTACCGTGACGGTCGGGACACGCTATCCTTGGCCGAGACGTTGAGCGCTCACGCCGTACGACTCACGCCTTACGACTCACGCCGTCCGTTCGAGCGGCATCGGCTCGGCCGGGACCAGACCGCGAACGCTGTTGCCGAGATAGACCCGGCCGGTATCGAGGTCAGCCACCGTCAGGCGCGCCTCTACCGCGCGGCCTTCGGCCATCAGTTGCGACCGCAGCACGCCTGGCAACACGCCAGCTTCGAGCGGCGGGGTCAGCAGCATGCCGCCGCGTTCGATGAAGATCGTCGTCCGGCTGCCCTCCGCGAGTTCGCCGCGCTCGTTGAGGTAGATGACCTCGTCGGCGCCTTCGCTGTCGTGATAGTGCAGCCATTCGCGATCGTAGAGATGGCGCTCGGTGGTCTTGTGGCGCAGCCACAGGCTGCGGCTGTCGAGCCGCGTCGGCGAAATCACGTAGCGCATGGCCGGCGGCGCATCGGCAATCGGCGGCAAGGCGGTTGACGTGACCGTCGCGCGTCCATCGCGGCCAAGTAGCAGACGCACGCGCACGCGACCGGGAGCTTGATCGACGGATCCGAACGGCGCCAACCCGTCGCGGAGCACGGCTTCGATGGCCGCTCGCTCGAACGGGAACCCGAAGTGTTCGGCCGAACGCTGTAACCGCGCGAGATGCCCATCTAACAACCACACTCCCTCAAGCAACCACAATCGGTCGAGGTCGGATAACGACGGCTGCGCACCGCTCGTCCACAGCATCGTCTCGATGAGTTGCAACTCCGCCCCAGACGGCGTGGAGATCGGCGGGGTGGCAACATTCGGCAAGCTCCCGGAAGGCGGAGATCGACGCCCGGATACGCCATCGGATTTATCGACAACGTCGGTCAAGAACCGCATTTTCAGCAGGCACTCGGCATATTCACGCGCGGCCTCGCTGTCGGCGACGACGCCCGAGCCGATGCCCATCTCGCCAAGGCAACTGCCATCGTCGGCGCGCCGGAACACGGGCGTGCGGATGGCGACGTTGAACAACGCGTGCCCGTCGGGCGAGAACCGGCCAATCGCGCCGCAGTAGACGCCGCGGGGGCTATCTTCCAATTCGGCGATCAACTCCATGGCGCGGATTTTCGGCGCACCGGTTACTGAGCCCGGCGGGAAGATGCCCGCCATCAGCTGATCGAGCGACACGCCGTCGATGAGCCGGGCCTTCACGCCCGAGGTCATCTGGTGCAGCGTCTTGAACGTCTCGACCGTGAACAAGTCCGTGACTTCGACGCTGCCGACATCGGCA
>JAWXCP010000124.1:0-10679 GCA_034408685.1 Hyphomicrobium aestuarii
GCGCAGTACTGCGGCAGCGTCAAGCCGCTCGCACCGAAACCTTCCACCAGTGCTCGCCATGCCTGCGCCGATCGTCGCCGGCCTGTGCCCGTTCGTCCTCGCATCGATGATCTCCAGTCTGATGAACTGGAGATACTCTCGACCGGATGAACCAGGAACGGAAGTACGCCGCGTACTTACCGGTTACGCCGCAACAGCGGGCCAGAGATTCCCTCCGAACGACCGTAGCTCGCGGCGGTAGGCCACCGCCGCCATGGCGTGCCCTGGCCACACGCTACGGCGCTGGATGCATTGGCCACCACAGGGGGGAGGCCCATAGCCATAAACACGGGGAAGGAAACGAATGTTCCGCCTCCGGCCAGGGCGTTCATCACGCCCGCCAAGAAGCCGACTGCGAATAGCGAGAGTGCCGCGAGGGCAGAAAGTTCTGGTAAAGCCATACTTGCCTTTCGAGCCTTAGGAAGGTGAGCCGCGCTCCCCGGAGCTAGCTTGCCCGAGCGGTGACGATCCGGTACCCCAGGTCCAATTCATCGAGGTCTAGAAGATCCTGATGCCGCTGGATCCACAAATCCGACTGCAGATCATGCTGCAGGCGACGCAGTCCCGTCGCAGCATGCTTAATCCTCGAGAACGTCGACATACCCGCCCGTACGGTCGGATCGAGATACGCGGACGGCCGCTTCCAGTAGGCTCCTCCAAACCCATCTAAGCAATCGGCCGGGATGGGCACCGGAGTTACGATAACCTCGCCGAGTTGACGGGACAGAAACCCCATCGACGGGAAGATCCGTCGGTCAATCTCGGCGATCTCCGGGAAGTATTCGAATAGCCAGAACCGGGCACCGACCTCGGCATCAAGGGTAAAGAACGCGACCCGATCCGCTGCGACGCGGTGGCATTCCGCGAGGCCGCGAGCGGCGTCGGCCCAGTGATGAAGGGTCAGAACGCCGAGGACGGCGTCGAAAATCCGGTCCGCAAACG
This sequence comes from Hyphomicrobium aestuarii, assembly GCA_034408685.1. Lineage (GTDB taxonomy): Bacteria > Pseudomonadota > Alphaproteobacteria > Rhizobiales > Hyphomicrobiaceae > JANXVY01. The sequence continues at coordinate 982 of JAWXCP010000124.1, forward strand.
GCAATTGTTCCGCGCGCGCCTGAACCACCGGGGCCGAGGTCGCCGCCCGCTGGGAGATCATGGTCTACGCAGGCTCGACCGCGACTACACGGCCGGCCGTAGGCTCATACGAGCCGGTGCCGGCGCCGACATTCAGGACGGACCGACAGCCGACCAGCGCACCGTTGATCGCCGCCGCGATCCTCGGACCAGGGCGACGCGTGTTCGCGTACGTCCTCCCGATTTCATCGTAGATGGCAGCCATGCAGGAAGCCTGCTCCCGGAGCGTCTGCGTCGCAAGGACCGCCGCCACTTCCAACGCTGCGCGCTACACTCCAATGACACTCCAACAATGGCAACGCAGGTTAGGCGTACCCCAGATGGCTGACGGGCATTGCCTTTGCGGCGCCATTCAGTGCCGCGTGGAGGGCGCCTTCGGCGACGTGCGGTACTGCCATTGCACCCGGTGCCGTCGCGGGAATGGCACGGCCTTCTCCGCCAACGCCAAGGTCCCTCGATCGGCCTGGACCGTGTCCGACCCTGAAGGCCTTATCCGCGAGTACCAACAGAAGCCGGGCATCTTCCGCGCCTTTTGCTCACGCTGCGGATCCCCGATCTACGCCCGGCTGGATTCGGATCCTGGTCACGTTCGCGTCCGCCTCGGCGGATTCGACGGTCCGCTTGACGTACACGTCACGGCCCACGTCTGGATGTCATCCAAAGCACCTTGGTATGCGCTGGAGGACGATTTGCCGTGCTTTGGTGCAGGCTTCGACGGCTGACCCTGACCAGGCCTATGGACATTGATCCCTAGGCTGCCTCCGCACTTGGATTTCCGAAGCTTGGACTTGACCCGTATCAAGTCCAGACCTCCATCCCGACTTGTCACGGTACCTTTTGTTGCCAACGCGATCTCGCCGCGCGATCATCGACGAAAACTCATACAAACCCGAAGAGGCAGAGCGTCATGACCAACCTGTGCGCAGGATTTCGTCGACAGCACCGCGTTAGGGACAGCTATGGTTGTCGCGCGCAATGGAGCGTGCGGCTGCTCCTCGTACTCATTACTTTGCCCGTCGCCAGTTGTACCTTTGTCGCGGCCTTTGTCGGCTTAGGGGAAAGTACTGAAGGTTTTCGGAACGCGGTTGATTTCGATCACATGTACGGCTTCATAAAAGAGCCGATCCCGCTGCCAGACCGCTTTGGAGCGCCTTTGCGTCTCCTGTCCATCGAAGCTACCGCGCCAATTGAACTCAGTTCTTACACGCCGACAGCGGCGTTCCGGGGGAACCAAGCTGCGATCGCCGGCGGTGCTCTTTCGACCCCTGCGGCGCGGACCGGTGCCATCCTTGTACGCGAGGCCAACTGCAGCCTGACCCAATACGGCATTGGCAATGTCGCCGGGACGGCGAGCACGATAACCGCCGTATTGCCCAACGCCGACGCCTATCTGCACCGGCTGTCGGGCATTACTGCGCCGGCAGGCACGTTTCCTCGAGGATGCGCCGATCGCACCAAGGGGCTGCCCTCCGCAGGGGGCGTCTATCTCGGGCAAGCCGGTAACGGGGATATTCTTTCGGCCATTTCCGACACCAGGGGCAAGGTCACCCTGCTGCGCTTCACCACTGCCGGCATACCGGTGAGTCAGACGGTCTTGGTCGCCTCCGACGCCGCGGGGACACTCGCCGCGGCCGACCTTAATGCCGACGGCATCGGCGACCTCGTAACGCCTTACGTCTCGGCGGCAGGAATCACTGGCATCGGCGTTTTTCTGAGCCGCGCGGATGGCAGCGTTAACCCTGTCGCGATTTATGGCGGCTACCCGTCTACTGTCGACCGCTTTTCTCCGACAGTCAGCATCGAAGACGTGAACGGCGATGGCAACCTCGACATCGTTGCCGTGGGCGGATCGTTTGGCGGCCCCTCACCAACCGTTGTTACCCTGACTGGCGTGGGCAATGGCACCTTTGCGCCTGCTTCAGCCAGCATCAAAGCGATCCGTACCGGGCCATTCGTCCTGGCCGATTTCAACGGCGACCGCCAGGTCGATCTGCTGACCGCCGGTGGCCTCTTGATGCAGGGAAACGGCGGCGGCTCGTTCGGCGCACCCGTGCAGCGCCTTAACGTAACGGAGAGGCAGGCGCGCAATCTGGCGATTGGAGATTTCGACGGCGACGGCAAGCTCGACGTTGCGTTGCGCGACGGAAACATCATCACGACCCTGATGGGCGGCGGCGACGGTAGCTTCGTTGCCAAGGGGAGTTATGCAGCGATCCGCGGCGCGAACTATCTCAGCGTCAACGATCTGAATGGCGACGGCAATGCCGATATTGTGGTTGGACTGACCGGCCCTAAGGTCTATGGACCGAACCTCAACAGCAATTCCGTAACTCAGTTCTTGTTCGGACGCGGAGACGGCTCGTTCGCTGCCGCCGCGCAAGTGATCCCCGACGTGGGCATCTCGTTGAGCGAGAACGCACCCACCTTTGCATTGACCGACTTCAACGAGGACGGCTTCCCTGACCTGATAGCGCGTTCTCCCGGCAACCCTACCCGCTTGGCCATTCTGGCCGGATCCGCATCGGCCACCTTCGATACTGAAGCTCCGCTGGCGTCCCTGAGCTTCCGGCCCGACCTGGTGAGTTCAGGCGACGTCAACAGTGACGGCAAGCCTGATCTAATCGCCGCCGGCCCACGCTTGGCGGTGCTCAGAGGAATGGGCAACGGCGTCTTCACGGCCGAGCAAAGCTATCCTCTGCCGGGCACCGGCGACCCCTTGCATCTCCAGAATCTCGCCGTCGCGGACTTCAATGGTGATGGCCGAGTCGACGTGATAGTTGTCATGGGTAGACAAAGCGCCGCCGTCGGCGGGGCGTTCGTCTTTATCGCCGACGCTGATGGAACGCTAAAGCCGCCCGTCCAAATCGATGGTGCCACCAACCTCAAGGCTCTTGCAGTTGGCGATCTCGACGCCGATGGTCGCGCCGATATTGCGGTCGGTGGCCTGGATCCGCAGTTCTATTCCAGTGGCAATGTATTGCGTGGCGTGCGCGTCTACCGCGGTAATGCCGACGGCAGTTTTTCGTCGGCGCTGGCACTGAACCCGGGGTTCATCCACGTCGCGCTCGCCATCGGCGACATGACCAAGGACGGCAAGCGCGATCTCGTGGTGGCCAGTCAAGACAATTCGCTCAACGACACGGTTTTCGTGTTGCCGGGGTTGGGTAACGGCAGCTTCGGCGCCGCGAGTTCATTCCCGTTGCCGGGCGGCGGCCCGGGCATCGTGTCGCTGGCGATCGGTGACCTAACGTTCGACGGCAATGCGGATGTCATGTTCGCCGGCGGTTCGTATACCGGGGTGTTGATCGGCAACGGCAATGGTGCCGTGTCCGGTCCCAGCGTATTGACCATTGCCGGTGGCGCGACCTACGTCGTCGCGGCCGACCTCAACAAGGACACTGTGATGGACGCGGTAGTGTTGATGGCCGGTCAAGGGCTGGTGCCACTGGTGCGGGTTGCTGCAGTGACGACAGCGGCAGTGCCGCCGGTGGCCGCTGATTTTACGGTCGCAGTCACGCCCAGCAGCGGCACCGTTGCCACCGGCCAATCGGTCCAGACGACGTTGAATCTGGCGTTCGAAGGAGGATTTAATCAGATCGTCACATTCTCTTGCGCCAACCTGCCGGCCAACGCGCGCTGCAGTTTCAGCCCCGCGTCCGTGACGCCAACGGCCGGCGCCGGCAGCACTACCGTCACCATCAGCACCGGCACGACCGTGGCCTCCGTCGTCGGTCCGACGGTCACATCGGTAGGGGGCGATTGGGCTGCTAGCGCCAGTTTGGGGTTCATCGGCGTTGGTAGTTTAGGACTGGCTGCCGCCGCGAAGAGACGGCGCCGCCAATGGCAGGGGAAACTTCGCACGATGTTCCTCTGCGCCATGATGGCCTTCGGCTTAGTTGCCGGCTGCGGTGGCGGTGCTGCTGGCGGTGCCGGTGGCGGTACTGCCGACGGTACCGGTGGGGGTACCGCCGGCGGGGCTGGTGGGGCTGGTGCGGTTGTCACGCCGAGCGGTAGCAGTGGAGTGGGGATCACCGCAAGCGGTGGCGGCGTTTCCAAGACGATCATGTATTCGTTGACGGTGCAATAGCTGGGCGGGCGGCGCCATGCCATTTGAGGTTGAGGTCCCAAGCGGTAAAACTCGTGACGCTCCTGGACTAGCAGTATTGGAGTCAGAGGTGGCGCGGTGGTTTAGGCGTGACATTGTCTGTTGCCGACGCTTTCGTTTGTCGGTGCCCCAATAGTCCCGCTATGCTCCGTTTCCACTTCCCGCTCATCGAACCGGACAGGCGCGTTTCGCGCATCCGGCTCTCGGACAGGCTCATGGCCTCGCCCACGGGAAGTTGCGAGTGAGTGTCGGTAGTGCGGCCGCGTTGCGACGCCAAACTTCACTATAGACCGGCGGACGCTCATCCGCGGAATCAGGCGGACACGGGGATTAGCGTCAACATTTGGCCCCCGGGCAGCGACAATGTTGCAAGCTCCTCCCGGTGAAACTCGAACAGCAGGAAGCGATGAGTCGTGGCGGCGTCGCGGACCTGATTAGGGCTTCAAGCGAAGGCACCTCCCCTCCGCAGTTCCATTGATCCGCCGCCCCCGCGACATGGCGCTGTTTCGACCCCGCTATCTGGCATGCAGCTGGGAACGCGGCACGCCTATGAACTCGCTCGCCGCGCGGACCTGACGAAAGCGCTTTGGACCGAGCTGACTGTCGGCACCAAGGACGCGACCGTGCCCCTGCCGATCTGGACCTTCCGCGGCGCGGGGCTTGCAAAAAGTGAGATGACGTTGTAAGTCTTGACAACCTAGAGTCGTTTCTTATCGATGCCGTGCGTAGCCGGGCGGGTCGAAAAACGGCGGGGCTCTAAGGACTCAGCGGAGCACACTGATGAAGCTGAAACGAATCTTCGCCGGCGTTCCTTTTGCCGGCGCACTCGCATTCATCGCGCTGTTGCAATGGACGGACGTCGCTCACGCCGACCCGCCCATATGGGCCGTTACCAAGGGGGTTAAAGCGATCTACACCCAATGCGGCAAGCTCTACTACATCACCCTGCAGGGGCCGGGGGCAAAGCTCCCGGAGCGGTCCGGCTCATCGGACTGCACCAGCTTGCAGCAGGAGTATCAGTACGCACATGTTTCCAAGTCGTTCTTCCCGGCAGGTGGCAAGGGACCCGTGGCAGCCTGGCGCGTCAATGCAGGCATGCTCGACTGCGGCGAAGGAAAGCGGGCACTCATCCTCGGCGGCCCGGGCGAGACCGAGGGTTTGCGCCGTCAGCTAGGCCCGATGACAGACTGCAAGTACGTGCGACGCCAGTTCGAGTACGTGTCTAGCATGGGAAGCATCACGTTCAATGATGTCGCCAACGGCGGCACGATGAGCGTTGCCGAGAGTCTCGCGATGCATGCTAAGGAGCGCGAGCAGGCGATAGCCGAGTGCAATGCCAATCCCCTGTGCCGCGCGCAGGTGGACAGGATGCGGTCCTCAGGGTCGGGAGCGGCCGGCCAGCCCTGCATCAGCGAAACTTACTCAACTTACAATGGCGCGGGTCGCTGCGTGGACGGTAATGGCATGGCCGATCCCAAAGGTACGCTGGTATCTCCGCCCTGATCCCGAGGCGAACTCTAGCGCATGGAGTTCTCGCGCAGATTGAGATTCCGAAGGTCGCGGTCGCCGCCGGTGATCTCGTCGGCTTGTCCACAGTCATGGCGAGCGCGAGGAACTTGTCTTGATCCACATCACGCGGGTCGTTCCAGTATCCGTTGGTCACGGTCTGAGCCGGCCCTCGACATAGATAACTTGGCCACCGAACCCCCAAAAATGAGGCATGAAGCCTTGAATCGGCTTGGTATAGGCGAAACCCGCAGGATCGATGACGTTAAAACTACGTAACCCCTGTGAATTTTTCGAGATGCCCGTGACCTCGACCCAATGGCCGGCGCCGCTCACTGTGTCGCCGACGCCGGCGATCACCGGGTTGGCGCCCGGTTGAGCGAACCTCCGTTCAAGGTCCTCGATCGTCTGATCCACCGCTGCCTTGGCCACCACGCCGTTTCTCCGCAGCAGGGCTTCTAAAGCCCCGGCAGAGGTACCGTTGACAGGTAGCTGGGCCATAAGCTCAGCCGGATTTACCCCGACACCGAGCCTGTTGAGGATGCTCGAGCAGGAATACTGCCCGCAGCCTCCCGCGCGGGGCTGAACGGGAAGCACCGGCTCGAATCCTCCCGGCTGAAGCGGTTCCGCCGGCAACAGCAGTTCGATGTCACGGTAAAACTGTCTTACCCAGCCAGCGTTTGCCGGACTGGCGCCGCCAGCGCGGGGCCGCTTGACCCGTCGCGCCACTTCTTCTTCCAGCTTTTGCAGGACGCCGGCTGACTGCTCGACCTTAGCCGCGAGCCGGGCCCCGGTGGCGCCTTTACCGAACCCGGGCCCGCCAGTGACAGCCGCCTGCAACAGAAAATGCGTAAGCTCGGCCGCCGCCACGTCCGGCTCTTGCGCGACCAGCTGGGCCGTTCGAGATACGGAGCTCGCCACCCCGCCTGCAAGCTTGGAGTTGTTCTCATAGGCATTGCCGGTGAGGTACCCCCACAAGCCTGTATGCAGGCCGTTCGCGATCTGCGCCGCCGGCACATAAGGCTGTTGCGAAAGAAAGATAAGATCCTGCCGAAGGCCTTTGCCGAGCGCCGTAAGGAACTTGCTCGTCAGCGGCGGTTGGTAGCGGGCCGCGCGGCCGATCAGCTCGTCAAGCTCGATCAGTGTGGCCCTGCGCCGTGCAACGTCTGGGCGCTCCGAAGCGGGGCTGGACGAATTTTGCGGCAATTCTTTCGACCCGGGGGTTCGGGACGGCTGACCAAAGCGCGCGGAACCGGCCCCTCCTGGCAGACGTCTCAGCAAGCAATTGGCGTCCAGTATTTGTCCTCGCAGATCAAAATTGAGCTGCGGCGTCGTGTCGTGTGGGCATTGAACAACCGCACCCAATTTGAAAGTGCAGCCGGTTCGGCTTTGCAGGTCTTCCAGGCTAGCCATCTGCACCGCATTGCACGCCGGACGGGGATGGGCGCCGCAGCCATCGAGCTGCGGATTATTCATGCAACGTCGTTCGGCGATTTGCTGGGGCGTTTCGGGCACGTAGTCTTCGCCCATCGTCGGTTCTGGAATACCGCGGTTGCGGGACGGGGAAGCGGAACCGCCGCGACTTACCGGCGGCAGTCCCCCATTGCCTGGCACACCGGAATCGGGACCAGGAGACGCCTGCTTCGTAACGCCGCCCCGCAGGATGATGCCGCCACCGCCACTCTCTTTGATTCGCCGCATGCACTCGTCGCCTTGCGCGATGAGATCATTGGCGCGCGCCACGCCGACGTTTACCTTTCGAGGGTCCATGGGGCGCCGCATGTAAGGCGCCACCTGCTTGATTTCTTCAGTGGCTTGAATGAAATCTCGGACGCAGGGCTCGTACGGAGCCGCCTCGCGCGGAAACTTTCGCATGGCCTCCTTCCACGCCGGCAGGCTCGACGGATAGTCCGGCTGGAGTCCGAGCTGTGGAGCGCCGGTACCGTTAGCGGCGTCATGACGCACGCTCTGGGCGGCGCCAGTCACGTCGTAATAATTGTCGCCCTGACCCGCGAACACTTCGTCTCGAACTTGTGCACTCGCTTGGCCCTGCACACCTGCACACCACAGAGCCCCGAACGACAACATGATGAATACTTGGCGCATCAGCACGCCCTGCTGGTTCAAGCTCATTGCGTTTCGCAGTCGATTTCGCAGATTCACGGGCACCCACGCGAACACAGGGTTTCGGCGTCGACGCAGGCGCCCACCGCGGCGTTCTGCCCAGGAACGTCGGTAGACCCGGCCGTGCCGCTGCGACACATCTCAGCGCTATAGGCGCAATACTCCGCGCAGGAGCTCGTCCCGCCGGACCCTCGATCGCCGTTGCGTCGCAAGAGGGCGCCCAGCCGTCTTAGCTCGGCATCAACTTTTCGATAATGGTCCGCGAGCGTACTGTCGTAGACCTCGCCTTCAGCGACGATGCGCCCATCGATGGCACTGACATAGAGGTTCCTGGCCTCGCGGTTACCGGGAACCTTTCCATCAAACGCCCACACGGAAAATCGGGCTACGGACTGCTTCTCCGATGCCGTCAGCCGTGCACCGTCGAAGTTCCGCAAGCCACCGCGTATGGCAATCGTATGTGCCTCGCGGAAGCCGAGGTTAGCTGGTGGCAGCGGCACCGGACGCGATGAATTCGAACCCTCACGATCGATTATCAGCTGGGGCTTTCCGAGTTCATCGAACGACTTCCTGAACAGCTCGAGCACGCCGGCCCGCCGCGCCGACTCGATGTCCTCCGGCGACAGAGTATTCACCACGTGTACAAACGATACGCTCGCCTTCTGGCTTAAGACCGGGAAGAAGAATGAATGGCTGACTGATGCAGGACGATTGCCACTGCTGGACTTGGGCGAAACCTTGATCCCGTAGAGGAACGCATTCTTGTCTGAGCGGCGAGCAAGTGTGACGGCAGCGGCTTGCAGTTCGACGAGATTGTCCGGCAGCCCATCGGCGCGCAGCTTCAGGCGCACTTCTGCCGGGTCCTGCGCCGCCTTCCCCGGCGTTGCGAAGGCACACGCGGCGATGAAGAGAAGCAAGAGTGCCACGGTGGCGCGGTCAACTCGGAATTGAGAGCTTCGATCGGCGCTATATTGCATCGTGCTTCTCACGCTGTTGACGCTGGTCAATGAGCAGGGCGGGCGCGACGTTGACGGTGCAGGACGGTCTGCGACGGAGGTCGCAACCGGCTCGCTACCGTCTGCTGCCGCCAGACTCACCTCCGCGGGGGATTGAATCGTCGGATCGCGCTTCCGCAATAGCCCAGAAATTGAGACCCGCCACGACGGCCCCAATCACGGCGATCATCGACAACAACAAGCTCCGACTCAGCACTCCGACAACTGCGGTCGGAAGACAAGCAGTGGAGACAGCGACCATTGCGTAGTATGCCTTCGACCGATAACCGTAGCGTCGGGTTAGCAAATAGATAGGGACGCCCAGCACCAACGTCGCAAGGTAAGCCAGGACAGAGGACGAGACTAGAAGCCTGGGCCGTGCAATCGTACCGTCGATAAAACCAACACTCTGTGCGAAAATCAATGCGCCGACCGCCGGCGAGGTCGCGAACGCAAGGATCGTCCTGTTGCGTCTAGGTACGCGATTCATGATGGGACGCCACCCGTCTTGGGTGTGCTTGGCGGTCTTTTCCAGGAACTTCTCCAAATACATTGGCGATACCTGGCCGGTCACTCCGGCTTCACCTCGGCATCCGGCTTGTCGTCGCGGCCTCCTTCGACTTCAACTTCCTAACTCGATTCGCTGGCGGCTGTAGGGACAACAAATTCTTCTGGCACACACCAAATCCTCAGCCGAACGCCCTGGGCGCCACAAATTGTAGCGCGATACCGGGGTAGGCTACATCGAGGAGTGGTGAGCCGCGCGGCGAGGAATTTAGGTCCAACGGCAGCAGATGCATGGCAATCAAGCATCAAGCGATGAAACCTCCGCGGATAGTACTTTCAAACCACCTGCCCTGACGCAGTTCGCCGGAAAGGCTTGCCCGAATCCTCCCTTCCCCGCCTTGCAGCACGGTTCGCGAGGGTCA
>JAWXCP010000125.1:0-14744 GCA_034408685.1 Hyphomicrobium aestuarii
CTTTGACTCCGGCCGCAAGGAGTTTCCCGGTGATCCGTCCCGCCCGTGCCGCCGTGCTGTCGATTGCAGCAACATGTAGCCTTAGCATGTTTGCGTTCGCGGAACCGTCGAAAGCTGCAGAGGCGGCGGCAAAGTGAGTTTGATCAACCTGGACGCAGGTCGGTCTTGAGGTGTGTAAGCCCCAACGCGCGTACAATCCCCCCACGCGGATGGTAGGCAGTAAGCATGCCCTATGCAAAGCGTTTCAATCGCCGCTGTATCGATGCCGTCGATGACCGGCGGCGGTCGACAATGCCATAAACGACATCTCGCATAAGACATCCACCTGGACGATGCCATGACCACAAACCCATCGAGCCCACCGGCCACGACATCAGCCAACATCGCAGCACGGCTTCACGCGTTGGGCCTCACATTGCCACCAGCACCGGCCGCCGTGGGCGCTTATGCAGCGACCGTCGTCTCCCGACAAATCTCTCCGGGCGGCCTGCTCGCCGTCTACGGCCAGCTGTCGCGGCGCGGCGACGGTACGCTGATCACCGGCCGGATTGGCGGCGACCTGTCGCTCGAAGACGGGATCGAAGCAGCCAGATGGTCCGGCCTCAACATCCTCGCCCAGGCCACCAGCGCGCTGGGCGATTTGTCGCGCATTACAGGAACGTTACGCCTCAACGGCTTTATCCAGACCGCGCCGGATTTCACTGGCCACGCGACGGTTCTCAACGGCGCGTCCGATCTGATCGCGGCCGTCCTCGGCGAGGCCGGCATCCACACCCGGATCGCCGTTGGCGCATATTCGTTGCCACTCGGCGCCGCGACCGAAATCGACGCCCTGTTCGAGGTGCGGATGTGACCACCGTCCCGGTTCCAGATGCACACGGCTCAACGCCGCCGGGATGCAGCCTCTACGCCATCCCGGCGAGGGACGGACGCTCGGCTGTCGTCTTCCGTCGTGGGCCGTCCAAGCGTGTTTTGGTGCTGCGTTGGTGGCTCGACGATGACCGTATCGAACAGGGCCACTGGTTTAGTGGTCGGATATACGAAAAACGTTGCGACCTGTCGCCGGAAGGCGACTTATTAGTGTACTTTGCGGCCAGATATAGAAGCAAACTGCCGACGTGGACGGCTATCAGTCGAACACCCTATCTCACGGCGCTGGTCCTGTGGTCGTGCTGGCTAGACGGCGGTGGGCACTTCGGATCGTCACGAGACGTTTGCCTCGACGTTTGCTTGGCACCACGGCTCCGTGGCCCGCCTCAAAAGTCCGTCGCGGGCGTCCTAAACGAATATCCTACCGACGAGCTTGCAGAGCACATCAACGCATTTGCCCGGAAGGAGCCAGAACGTTGGTTTGACCCCGAAGTTGAGCGGATGGTCCGCGACGGCTGGACGTGCGTCGCAGCAGGGCTTGAGACGGATTACAATGAGCGTTTCCAGCGTGTGGAGACGAGATTTCGCGGTCCGGAAATCCTCGAGCGAGTATGCCCGCCGCTGACACGGCGCAGTGCTGAGCTCGTTGTGAGGCGCACGCTCACGCAAGAAAATTATGTGGTCGAAACAGTGTACGCGCTCACCGGCCGAGGAAGCTCCACTTTTCGTCCCTTGCCTGACGTCAGTTGGTGCGACTGGCACACCAATGGCGACCTGCTTTTTGCGCAGGGAGGAAGCCTCTACAGAATTGCCCATCAGCAACTCCTTCAGCCGACCACCGCCCCACTTGAAGGGGCGAGGTTGGTCGCGGATCTGCATTATCTGCGTTGGGAAAATCGGCCACCGCCAGAATGGGCGACACGCTGGCCGGGCGAGCCAGAGGAAGTGAGCAAATGATTTCGGCACGTGTTCCGCTCAAACCGGCGACCACGCGTCTGCGATATGCTCACTGCGGCCTGCACGATCGGAAACGCGGGTTGATCGAAAACAGCCTGCCAGCGTTCGAGGCCGCGATGCGCGGCGGTTTTGCGATCGAGTGCGATGTTCGCCCGTCGGCCGACAGCACGGCCATGGTGTTCCACGACGCGACGCTTGAGCGATTGACGCTTTCGTTCGGGCCGATCAGCGACCGAAGCACCAACGACCTGTGCCAGATCCCGCTGACCGGCTCACGCCCGACCGCGACGATATCCACCTATACCGACCTCCTGGCGATGGTCCACGGACGGTGTCCCCTTCTGGTCGAGGTCAAGAGCGACTGGGGTCCAGTTAACCCAGACTTTATCCATCACATTGCAGCACCCGCCAATGCTTACGCCATTAACGTCGCGCGTGGCCGCGACCCCGACGCGCCCGACCCGCTGATGCTGATGTCGTTTGACCCGGCCGTGGTCGCCGCACTGGCCAAAGCCGCGCCCAACATCCCGCGCGGGCTCGTATCGGGCTCGTACGCCAACGCCGACGCAAGCCCGTGGTGGCCCGATGTCGTCAACGACACCCGCCGCGCCGCCTTGCGCGATCTCGCCAAATTCGAAGCTGTCGGCGCGAGTTTCGTTGCCTACGAAGCATCAGCCCTGCCGTCGCCACGCGTTGCCGAGTTACGTTCGCGCGGCAACCCGGTGTTCGCCTGGACCGTCCGCTCAACAGACGCGTGGGCGGCTATCCGCGATCATGCAGACGCCCCGATTTTCGAGGGCGTTCCGTAACGCGCCCCTACTCCGCCGCAGCCACAGGTTGCGCTGCTGGGTTCGCCAGCCGCTCTTGTTTCAGGCGGTCAGCGACCAGGAACGCGAGTTCGAGCGCCTGATCCGCGTTGAGGCGCGGGTCGCAGTGGGTGTGGTAGCGGTCCGACAGGTCCTGCTCGGAGATCGCTGCCGCGCCACCGGTACACTCGGTCACGTTCTGACCGGTCATCTCGACGTGGATGCCGCCGGCGTGTGTGCCCTCGGCCCGGTGGACGGCAAAGAACGCCTCGGTCTCGGCCAGAATCCGATCGAACGGGCGGGTCTTGTAGCCATTCACCGCCGAAATCGTGTTGCCATGCATCGGATCGCACGACCATACCACGGTCTGCCCGGCCTTTTCGACGGCGCGGATCAAGCGCGGCAGGTGCTTCTCGACCTTGTCATGACCGAACCGGCAGATCAGCGTCAGGCGGCCGGCCTCGTTGCGCGGGTTCAGGATGTCGATCAAGCGCAGCAGGCCTTCTGGCTCCAGCGACGGGCCGCACTTGAGGCCGATCGGGTTCTTGATGCCGCGACAATATTCGACGTGGGCGTGGTCGGGCTGACGCGTGCGGTCGCCAATCCAGATCATATGACCAGAGGTGGCGTAGTGGTCGCCACTGGTCGAATCGAGCCGCGTCAAAGCCTGCTCGTAGCCAAGCAACAGCGCCTCGTGGGACGTGTAAAACGAGGTCGCACGCAGCTGAGGCGTATTATCCGACGTGATCCCACAAGCGCGCATGAACGTCATCGTCTCGGCAATCCGATCAGCCAGACCCTGATAATCCTTGCCGCGCGCGCTGTCGTTGACGAAGCCCATGTTCCACTGGTGCACGCGCTCCAGGTCGGCATAGCCACCCGTCGCGAACGCGCGGATCAGGTTGAGCGTCGCCGCCGACTGCCGGTAAGCCTCGATCTGCCGCGCCGGATCAGGGATACGCGCCTCGGGCGTGAACTCGGCGCCGTTGACGATGTCGCCGCGATAGCTCGGCAATTCGACATCGCCCTTCTTTTCCATGGGCGACGAGCGCGGCTTGGCGAACTGGCCAGCGACGCGGCCAACTTTCACGACCGGCATGCCACCAGCATAGGTCAGCACGATCGCCATCTGCAGGAACACGCGGAAGAAATCGCGGATGTTGTCGGCGCGATGCTCAGCAAAGCTTTCCGCGCAGTCCCCCCCCTGCAGCAGAAAACCATTGCCAGCGGCAACGTCAGCCAGCGACTTCTTGAGCAACCGCGCCTCGCCAGCAAACACCAATGGCGGATAGGTCGATAGCTTGGCCTCAGTGTCGGCGAGCACAGCCGCATCTGGATAGTCGGGCACCTGCACGATGGGCTTTGCGCGCCAGCTCGACGGATTCCAAACGTCGGATGCGCGGCTATCGGCGACGGTACGCGTGGTGGCGGGCATAAAGGTCGTCTCCTGGGCCGGGAACGCGCGCTCGAACCGGGTTGAAACCAGCGGTCCGTGTCGGCGCGTACCCTCGTTCGGGCGGAGCGTCTCTATAATCCCAACCACCCGAGACGTGCAAATGCTGGCCGAGGTGCGCAAATGCTGTTCGGGACGATCTGTTCGGGCGAACCAAGCGGCGTCGGAAGTCCCTAGGACGCCCGGCACCGCAAATCCGCGTTACTCGCCCCGTCTGTTGTCATTTCTCGCCAACAGACGCCCGACTGGCCTCACGACGACGCGCCGATTGGCTTGTTCCGGTTGGTCGGTCTCAACCTTGAGGAACTGCTCTCCGTAGCCCTGCGTGAGCAGGTTTTCGGGCGGCACCTGAAATTCTTCTGTCAAGATCACGGCCACTGCTTCGGCGCGCCGATCCGACAACGACAGATTGTCTTCATCCGAACCAACGGCATCGGTCTAACCTTCGATCAGAAACATCTCGTCGGGTTTGCGCTTCAGAACGCGATTGATCGCACGGGAAAGCTGTCTCAGCGTTGTGATGTCACTTTCGGCGACGGTCCACGAGCCAAATTCGAATGTGATGGCGTTCAACTCCACACTACGCATGCGTTCGCGCAAAGGCCGACTATCGAGCACTTCGGCGACCGAATAATCGCGGTCGAGTTTCTCGACAGGTGGCGCATTCAGGGCTTCGTAGATGTCGTCCTCGGACGCGCCCTCATATTCGACAATGTATTTGTTGCGAGGAATGGCGATTCTTACGGCCGCCAAATCGACCGACACGTCGAAGAACGAACGCTTTGCGCCTCCTGCCCGGTAATGTCGGCGGTTGTCGAGCAATGTGATTTCACGGCCGTTCGGGCCTTTGCGATACCGCCGAAGAAGCCGACCATTTTCGTCGGTAACGGTGCCGATGTTGACGCCGCCTGCCCGAGTGACGATCGTGAGGCTGGTGCCATCGTCTCGACGTTCACGACGCACATCACGGGCGGAGCGGCGCAAGCGCTCCGTTTCATCATGGCGTATGATCACCCGGTTGCGTTCGGTGTCACGAACAATGACGCGATTGCCCGGTTCTTCAATAACAATACGCCCACCCTCCTCTTTGCGCTCGCGACGCTCGTTCTTGAGACTTTCAAGCCCAGGGCGCCCGCTGGCACGTTCGGCGTTTCGCTTTTCGCGTGCCTGCTGCTTTTGCTGCTCGGCGTCTTTTCCAACGTCTGCCGCATCGGCGGGCCGAACATCGCTTGGGGGCCCAACAGGATTGGTAATCCGATTGCTTCCGTCATCGACAGGGCGCTCGCGGCCGGGCGCTTGCGTTCGCTCCGGTTCGCGCTGGCCGTCACGCTCTCTGACTCGGCGTCCCTGACCAGCATTATCGGCTTTGGCAGCGTCCGCTTTGGCAGCGTCCGCTTTAGCAGCGTCCGCTTTGGCAGCATCCGCTTTGGCAGCGTCCGCTTTGGCAGCATCCGCCTTTGCAGCATCTGCCTTAGCAGCATCAGCTTTTGTTGAGGCATCGTCTTCTGCGCGCTGACGTTGTGCCCGCTCCTGTTCACGTCGCTGATCTGCTGCATCTTTCGCCGATTTTGGCGACGTCTCCGGAGAGGTCGGTTTGGGGTTCCCATTGCGGTCCCCGGCCGGTTCAGAATTCTGAGTTCGATCGCGATCTCGTCGTTCGCGACGGTTTTCGCCTGGCTGGCTTTCGACGCCGTCTTTGACTTGTTTTTGCTGCTCACCAGTGCGGGCTCGACCGCGAGGGTCGGCACCTTGTCTGACTGGTTCATCGCTTTTGCCGTCTTCGGTGTTCTTCGCTTTGCCCTTCCGTTGCTCGTTGGACGTGCGAGGATCGTCTCCGTCGTTGTTGCGCTTCTCGGCGCGAGGATCTTGCTGCGCCAGCGCCATTTCGGCGGTCGCGAGCGTGCCCGAGCTGGCAAGGACGAACCCAAGAATTGCGAACGTTGATGACCGTGCAGCGATATAAAAATTGGCCATTGTGATCCCTTAAATCGACATGCCGCCATGTTGGCGCTCCGCAAATGTCAGCGCGCGCTTAGGCGGACGCCCTGGCGGGCCGACCGTCCACCACAACAACGTGTTTCAGGCCCGCAAGTTCCTGGATGCCATCACAGACGGATCGTTATCGAGCGGATTGTCGGGGAAACGATGTGCCGATGTATGGGGGCCGATGCCGAGGAGCCGATGTCTGGGGGAGGACGGCAAGCCGACGAATGCACACCCATGGAGCGGACACGGCTTTCGGTTCAGCTTCCAAGACTGGTGGTGCCGCGTGAGGGACTCGAACCCCCGACCCCCTGATTACAAATCAGGTGCTCTACCAACTGAGCTAACGCGGCTCGGCCGTGGCTACGGCGCAAGGCGGTCTATAACGGTCTCTCGGGCCGCTTTCCAGTCCCGTGTTGGTGGCCCGTGTTGGTGGCCCGTGTTAAGGCCTGAGGTCGCCGCGACGGCGCGAACGCGCAGCCTTCGTCCTGCACCTTTCGGATCGCACTTGGCTATTTGAACGCCAACTCTGCCTGCGGTCCAAGGTCAAGCCGTTGCAGCACCGCTGGAATTTTTTCCTTGAGTTTGAAGAACCCCGCCGTCGCGTGCGGCCAAAACAGATCGTCCCAAGGGCGGCGGAGTTCAGCGACGTCCCAACCGGACGTACGCATGGCGCTGAGAATAGGTCGGACGGCATCGCCCGTCGGCCCGACGGGACAGCCCATCGTGACAATGGCTGCCGCGCCCGCTTTCTGCGCTAGTCCCATGAGCGACGCCGCCGGATCGACGAGCCCGTCATCCTCTACGGGCCGGGTGGCGGGCAGTACCAGAACCGGACATTGAAACCGCGCCTGCGATCGCGCGATCGCGTCGGCAAGTGCGGCCTGTTTGAACGCGACGACAGCGTTCGACGTACCCGGGTAGGCATTCGCCGTTCTTAAGCCTGCAACGGCAACGACCTGATCATGCGGCAACGGCCAATCCTCCGGTGTCAGATCGTCTTCGGTCAGCAGGAGCATTAGTTTGCCCGGCGGCACCGGCCGCGCGGCGGAAGGCTTTACCGGTTTGCCGATATCGAAGTTTTCCTCCAACGGCGGCGCGTCGGTCGCCAACTGTCCATACGGCGTAAAGCGCCCGCCAGTATACGTGTCGATATTGTCAGGACGCGCCAGATACGTCTTGCCCGGCGTTTGCAGCCCGACGACCCAGCGCCACGACAGCGTGTTCGACGCCGGATCGCCGTCGAGCAAATGGCGCAGGAAAAAGTCGGCCCCGAGTTGCCAGGGCAGCTCGAGCGTATAGCTCCAAATGCTGGCAAACCACATGCGGGTATGGTTATGCAAATAGCCGGTGGAAACAAGTTCACTGACCCAGGCGTCGAAGCAGGCAATACCGGTTTGCCCCGCTTCGGCCGCAGCCAATCTGGCTGCAATCTCGCCATCACGGGCCACGGAAAAGCGCTGCCGCTCGAGCCCGTCGAGATAATGCCGCCAGACGCCCGGCCGCATCTCGAGCCAGCCCTTCCAGTACGTCCGCCAGCACACTTCCTGAACGAATTTCTCCGCCGCCGTCAGCGAGTGCCGGGCGAGCACGGCGGTCACGATCTCCTGCTCGGTGATCAGCCGGTGCCGAACATAGCGCGACAGGCCCGAGACGTTCGCGTGCGGCCGTCGGGTGTCGCCGTCGGTTTCCGTAGCGTGCGGTCCGGTGTCATGATTGCGGCGGTTGGCGTAGTTGCGACCGGCATCGGGCACAAAAGACGCGAGCTGCGCGAGACCGGCTGCCCTGGTCGGCGAAACATGCGCGTTATCCGGCATCGCCACGATCCTTGTTCGTCATGGTCGACCGGTTGTTGTCGATGCTCCCGGTACCAGACGGAGCTGGCGCGGCCGCCGGTGCCGGCTTGGCAAGCTCGGCTTCGATCGCGGCCTTGACGTTGGGGCTTTCTGGCGACGTCTGCGTGCCGAATGCGGCAACGACGTTCCCGTCACGGCCGACCAGGTATTTATGGAAGTTCCACAGTGGCCTGTTGGCCGTCCCGAGTGCGGCTCCAGCCCACTGGTAGAACGGGTGCGCGCTACTTCCTGTGACGCTATACTTGGCGGTCAGCGGAAACGTGACGCCAAAAGCACCCTCGCAAAACGATTTGACGTCGGCCTCGGCTTTGGGTTCTTGGCCGCCAAAATCGTTGGATGGAACGCCGACGACGACAAACCCTCTCGCCTCGTAGGTCTGATAGATGGCCTGTAGCCCACGGTATTGTTGCGTAAATCCGCACAACGATGCAGTATTGACGACCAGAACGACCTGACCGCGAAAGGTCGATAGCGGCAGCGGTGTGCCATCGATCGACTTGAACACGTGGTCGTAAGCCGACCCAGCCGCCAGGGCCCGATCAGGCGGCACCAGCAGCGCTGCGCCTAGGGTACCAATAACGCCCAAAATTCGTCGGCCAACCATCCAATTGCTCCCTATCGAGTTCAGATCCTGCAGTCCGCCCGATCGGCCATCCACACGCCACGATGCGATTTTACTACGGTCGTCCACCGCGCCGAGATCGCACTGAAGACACTTTCGTGCGTGCTGTTAGCGACATCGGCACGAGTTGTGCTATGTCCGATCGCACGCTAGATCGCCGGTTCGGACGGGACGCCGGGCCGAACGCGACAGGGTATTTTATGGTTTTGAGATTTGTTGCTCGTCGGGCATCGGAATGGTTGTGTCGAAGGGCGCTGGGACAACCCTAGCGATCAGTAAGACCAGACCATCGAATAACCATCGTGCTTATGGGTGACCGGGGTGCATGTGGGAAACATGAAATCGCGCGGCTACGACGCGGATAAGGACGACCTGGTGTCATCGCCGATCAGCAAGCCCGGAGCGCAGCGAGACCGTAGCGCCCCAAACGAGACGATCATCGATATGACGCCGGCCGCCGATCCCCATGCCGATGCTCCCGCTCGCCGACTCGTGCCGTTTTCAGGAATTCAATTCCTCGACCTCGAAATCGACGCTGGCATCCTGCCGATGATCAGCACGTGGTTTACCGAAGAAGCGGTCGACACAGCCGCCGGACAACGCCGCGTCTTGCTGCCCTTGCAGAGCGAACACACGCCTGACGGGAGCGTTTTCCACCCGGTGACGTTCAGGCCGCTTGGACCTGCCGACACGATGTCTTATTCCGGGATAGAAGCCGTCGAACCGTTTCTGGGCTCGTGGACGCCGCTTCCCTACCTCCGTTACCTCGGCCGCGCGCCAGCGGGAGACGCCCGTTTCGACCAAGGTCCGTCGAACTGGGCTCGCATTTTTATCGAACGCCCGTCGGGCGGCTTGCGCGGTTGCGACCGGCTGCGTGCCGTCCTCGCATTCGACACCCGTCTCGATCCGACGAGCCGCTCTGACACGTCACCTTACACCGCGCCCAACGTCGAGGACGCGCTGTTTGCCTCGACCTTCACCCTCGTCGACAACCCAGAACAGGTGTCGGCGTTTTTGAGCCTGCCCTGGATCGCCGCGTGGCTGAAGGACGTGGTCGGTAACCACGCTGGAGAACCAGCAGATCCGCAACGGTTCACTCTCGCCCACCTTGGCCGTTATCTCAGTCTCCTCAAGGTCCTCGACAAAGCCTCGATGTTGCCGCGCATCCGCTTCATCGACAGCGTCTCGCGTAGTTTGCCCTTACCGATCATCGGCCTCGACCTCGTCATCGACCTCGGGCCCAGCGAAACCACGGCCGTACTCGTCCCACGCGACATTCCATTGTCACCTGCAAACGCATTTGAGTTCGCAGTCCCGCTTCGGCTGCGCGATCTCACCGATCCAGTGGTCATCCATAGCGGTCCAATTCCAACCATCGTCGAATTCGACAACCAGACGTTTGGCAATGCGCAGATATCGCGCCGGAGCGGCCGCACCGATGCCTTCTCCTGGCCAAGCCTTCTGCGTATTGGCGCTGAAGCCCAGCGACTTGCGTTGCGCGGCAATGCCGTCGACGGATTGACTGGTGTCGCCGACGTTCACGCAGGCTTGGCCAATACGGCACGCTCCGAGCATCTGTGGCGCTACTCGACGACCGGGGTTGCGAGAAGCAAAGCCGGGCCGATGGTCAATGGCGAGATCATGCGCCACGTCGGTGAAGACGGTGATGTCGCCCAGCGCAACGATCTCATGATCACCGCGCAACCCGGGTCGGAGACATCCGGCTGGGCGACGTCCGCACCGTTGGCGAACCAACCGGCCGTCCGCCCTCGATTTTCTCAATCCGCACTGAGCGGGTTCTTTCTTGTCGAGCTGCTGCTCCACGCGATGGGCGAAATCAACAGCGCCGAACCCACCAGTCCGTTCGGCGCTCAGTCTGCCAGCCGAAACGAATTGCACCGGATCGAGCGCATCATCGTCACCTCGCCGTTAGCGATGGCCGCCGACGAGCGGCAGCTGCTTGTCGAACGCGTCCACAACGCGATCGACATCGTGTGGCGTGCCCAACGCTTCGATGACGGCGGGACGCTGCCTCACCCCGAAAAGCCGCAAGTCGCGCTCAGTATTGGCGCCGACGTCGGCCTGCAACTCATCCACCTCTATGACGAGGTTCAGCGCAAGTTTGGCGGCTCGTTCAGCGACTTCGTCGACTGCGTACGCCGCCGTACAGGTGATATCGACGCCGCCGACCGCTTGCGGATCGCGTCCCTCGAGGTGGGAATGCGCGCGCTCGGCCTCACGATTATGGATTATGACGTTGGCCAAGATGGCGTGATCGAGGCGGAACTCGTCTCCACGGATCGAGCAGCCCAAGGTGCCGAGCGCATCGTCGATGGGTTGGCGGCCAGCGTCGTTGCCCGCGCCATCGAACGGGCACTTGGCGAAGCGGGCATGCCCGATCCGCGCCAGTTCTTGATGCGGATCGGCGAACTGAGCGATGGCGATGCGGCGCCAAAGTCCCACAAAGCGGTCGGAGCTGAGGGTAACCACCTCGCGCGGCGTCTTGAAACCAAAGTCATCAAGCCCGCCGCTGCCCAGATCTTCAAGCATTATGCGATGTTGCCGCCGCGAGCCGGGTTCGGCGTATCGCGCACACGGCTCGACGCGTTGGCCGCAAGCGGGGGTGGCGCGCTCGACCCGACCGCCGAAGAGTTCGATAAGCTAGCCCGCGCCCACGGCGCCCGCAATTTTCAGCTGTCCGCCGTCCTGGTCGAGAGCAGCCGCCGTGAGTTCGAGCGCCAGCTCGCCGCTGAATTGTGGCCTGGCATCGATGCCGTCTGTGAGGCCGTCCGCTCACTCGATTGCGATCTGGTCGTCATCGGCGGCGATCTCGCTGAGCTCGACGACCTGCTCGATCGGCTGACGGCCAACGCTCCAGTCGCGCCCGGCCGGATTGCTCGCCTCAGCGGACTTGCTGCCGCCGCTGGCAAGGTTTCCACTAACATCGGTATGCCTGCCGCCCGGCCGACGAGTTTCGACGCGGTGCTCGGCGCCTACATGGCCAGTCGCAATTTGCTGCATGCCTCAGGTTTCCGGCTCGCCACACGCAAGGTTGCCGACCACCTCGCGCTCGATGCCGATCCAGCCCGGACCGCGCTGCCGCGCGGCACTGCGCAACCACTAACGCTCGAGGGCACCGCGACCATATCACCGCTCGCCACCTCGCGTTTCGAGCGCATGTCGTGAGGGGCATTCCAACGTGAAACCTTCCCAAAAGATCATCGTCACCTGCCGCCAGACCGCGGACAGCGCGCGACGATTGTGCGATTGGCTGGACGCCAACCCAGCCTTGCTCGGCGCCGCCCACGCTGGCGTGATCGAGGATATCGAGGGCTTGGCCAGCGGCCTTGCCCCGATCGCGATTGCAGCCGAAACGCCACCGGCCATCGCGGTGATCGGATCGTCACGGTCGGGCAAAACCGATCTCGTCGTTCAATTACTGGGACCACGTGGACCGTCCCAGGCTGGCGAACTTGGCACGCGCGCCATCGACGTCCAGACCCTTCGCAACATTCTGCCGACCGAACACACCGACGGCGGCTCGCTCGCCGTGCGCCTCACGTCAACGGAATTGGCGCCAGCCCCGCGCGGATATCCGATCCGGTTTACGCTCCTGCCCGAGGTTGACGTGGCCGCCGTACTGGCGCTGGCCCGATTGGCCGCTCCGGGCTCCCCCCCGGTGGCTCCCAGCGCGGCTGAAGCCGAACAACTGTTTGCCGAGGCCGCCGCGCAGGTCTCCCTCCAGCCGGTTCCTGGCATGGCTGGCCGCGATATCCTCGATCTTAGCGAAGCCTTGACGTCGGAGTGGGCCGGGCACCCATTCATCAGCGGACTTGCCGCGATCCGCTTCTTCGAGCGCTTGCGTGAGATCGCCGCCCATACCAAAGAAGCCGACCGGCGCCGCCTACTGTCGGTGCTGTGGGGGCGCGACGAGGCGATGACCGCGCTGTTCGTCAAACTGTGCGATGCCCTCGACAAGCTCGGACACGGGGCCGAAGCCTACGCAACGCCCGATGCACTGATCGGGAAAGACCGGGTGACGGGTTGGCTTGTTCGCCACCCAAACAGCATCGTCGACGCGTCGACCATGTTGGCCCTCACACGCACACCAAGTGACCCGATCACGGTCATGAGCCGCTATGGCCAGACCGTAGAACTCGACCGTGCCGTGCTCGCCGCTCTGGCCAGTGAATTACCGATTTACGCCGGGCCGAGCCGGTTCGCCGATATGGCGCCAGCAGATCTGATCGATTTTCCAGCTCCGCCAATGATCGGCGACGTGGCCCCTCAAAAGGTGCGCGACGAACTAGGCGCACGTTCATCCAACAGCGTCACTCATGGCGCGTTCGGTATAGCCGTCGCGCGCTACGCCAAGTCAAAGCCGCTCTACCTGTTCCAGCGCGCGACCCGCCGCCGGGACATCACCTGTCTGGTGCTCGCGGTTGACCCCGACGGCGACGACGATGCTGCAGGCCCTGCTCTCGCCGATTGGGTCGAGACCGCTCAGGGCGTGACCGAACACGCCCGCGAGCGTGTCCGTCGCGGCCTATTTATCGCGGCTACTCCGCCAGCACGCTTTGCATCAGCAACGTCCGAACAACGCCAAGCAGCAAGCCAACGCGTGCTCACCGCTGTGCGCGAGCGGCTCGGGCGAGGTCAAGTTTGGACCATCCACTGGTCGCCCGGACGCGCGCTCGACACGGTTTACTGGTTCGCGCGCAGCGGCGAGCAGATGCAGACGTCGGAACCCGCGAGCCCCGGGTCGGCGTCGATGCTGCTGTCTCGAAGCGGCACGCCCGACGCCGCGACGGATCTCGCCATTGCCAGGCGATCAGGCAATTTCCTGCACGATGCCACAGACGGCGCAATCGTCGGCGCCTCGGACCAATCGAGTGGCAGCCCGTTCCAGCCTGCGGCAGGCTCCGTTCGATTGGGGTCGTCCGGCGTGGGCGAGCTCACAGCCGATCTCGCCCGAACCGCAACGGCACGGGCGAAATCGGTCCAGTTGACCCGCGCCGTCGCTGAATTGCGGCGGCAATTGCGTAACGCGATTGCGCGCCATCATGTCTCGAACGATCCAGCTGCGGTGGCCGAGTGGCGGCGCTCCACCGCGATCGTCGTCGGCAACAGATTGTCAGCGCTGTCGGAGCGCGGGCGGCTCGGCCGCCTTCTGCGCACGTTGCTTCCCTCCGAGGCCGAACTCGAAGCCGCAATCCGGGCTGCTGCCAACGATGCAGCAACTGATGCCGAAAACCAGCCACGTTCGACAAGCGGTCTTGGTTACGCACCGGCATCGTTCGCCGTCGCACCAGGTGGCGTTACCCTGTTCGACACGATTGGCGGTGCAAACCCAGCCGGCGACGCACAAAAGCTATCTGACGCCGCCGTTGCCCACTGGATTGCTGCCATGAAGCGCGTGGCGCGGTCGCGTCACGTGTGTCGCGAACTCAGCGTCGAAGGCGTCGTGATCCAGCATATCGCCGATGAGTTGCAGCTCGGTGCCGGACGGATTGGACTTTCAGATGAAATCGCAAGACTTTATCATCGGGCGGTCCCCGGCCTAGCGCCAGCAGACACCGTACGCCTTGCCGCCTATGCATTTCGCTTGATCTCCGCCTACCTTGAAACTCTGTCGGCCAGCGGAAATCGAAACCACGTGTCTGCGCAAACACACCGTTCACCCGATGTCGAGGTTGCCGATCGCCCCGGCAGTGGCTATGGACAGGACGGCAGGCCGCGACGATCGGCTATGCGGAGTGCCCGGGGGGGCGACGAAAACTGGGAACAATCGTTCGCAGCGCTCGTGGATGACAATATTTCTGCCACAAATTTGGGATCGCCGCGCGGTGACAAGGATCGGGAGTTGGGCAGCCTGATCCAATTGTTTGCTCCTGGTCCATTCGAGGGTGACGCATGAGCATGATGAAAATCGAGGTGGTCCCCGACCCGTCGGTTACGACAGGCGGACATGCGATCATCAGGCTGCACGGCGTCGCGATCCTGCCCCCCGGCGCAACGCTGCGGATCGACCCCATCGATGAATCACTTGCCGACGAAGAAGGCTGGCCGAACGGGGAATTCACGCCGCTCGACACCCGGCAGACGCCCGACGGGCTCGAGTTGCGGGTCGGACCTGACATCGTCGATGCGCCATTGCTGGAGCCCGGCGTTCCGGTGACGATCACGGTGTCGGAAGC
>JAWXCP010000018.1:0-4180 GCA_034408685.1 Hyphomicrobium aestuarii
ACGCCACAGATCGTCCGGCAGCAACTGCATCATGGGCTATCTCCTTGTTGGAGATCACATACCCGCTGACTGCGCCGGAACTAAGGGGAGAGGCATGCGCGTCGAAGGCCAATCTACTCAGCCCGCATGCGATGCATAATCTTGTGCTTGGCGGACTTGGAGATGCCGCTGCTTATCAAAAAACCGAACAAATCGATAACTCGGCTTACTATCGGATACAGGCCGAGTTCCGGAAACCGCTATCTGATCTATCTCTCGGAAAACACGACAACAGGCCATCGGTCATCGTAGCTCATTCGCTGGGCTGCCACATTACATCGACGTACGCGTGGGACTTACACAAATACCGAGATATGGCGCACGATCTGGGCAGCGACCCCACACAACGAGTTCACGAGGACGACTCAACGAATCGCTTCATCCAGAAGCTACATCAAGCCTCTCCTCTTGAGCGGCTCGAAACGTTTGCTGGCTTCGTTACCATGGGCTGCAACATGCCGTTGTTCACGTTCCATTTTGGCCAGCAGCGCGTCACGCCTATTGCGCACTCAAACGACGACAAACTTCATCCGCCGTTTCCTGGCGAAAGGCTCGAGCCAGAACTAAAGCGCGTGGCTAGATGGGATAACTATTTCAGTTGCAACGATCCGTTCGGTTATCCGCTCACGCCACTTAATGACCGGTATGGTGCAGGTTGGTACATCCACGACCATAAGGTCGTGACCGAAGGAGCGCGGCGCTGGATCACGCCTTGGTTTCTTCGGCCCCTCTTAAGTGGCCGGGCCCACTATAATTATTGGTGGAACGACAAAATCGCTACCGGCACGGCGGAAATGCTGAAACGAATTATGCATGCACCATTGGATGAGGAGTATTCTCTGTTTCCCGGCGTCGTGACGAAACCTCAGTAGCCCACTTCTTCTCGCCCCTACCCCTTGATCGCGGTCTCGATCAGCCGCACTGCATCCGGGCTGTCCCACTCGGCGGGGCCTGCGAGGCGACCGATCTCGCGGCCCTCGCGGTCGATCAGAATCGTGGTCGGCAGTCCGGCCGCCTTGAGCGCGCCGAGCGATTTCGTCGTGGTCTCGACATAGAGCGCCAGCTTTTCCACCTTGATATCGGTCAGGAATTTCTGCGACGCCACTGCGCCTTGCCGGTCGACGCTCAACGCCACCACTTCGAAGGTGCCGCCGTTTTCAGGCCCGCCGAGCTTTTTTTGCAACCGGTCGAGCGAGGGCATCTCGTGGCGGCAAGGCGCGCACCATGTCGCCCACAGGTTGAGCAGCACGACCTTGCCTTTGAAGTCCGCGAGCGTCTTTTTCTGGCCCGCGCCGTCTTCGAACGTGAACGGCGCCAATGCCTCGGGCTCCTTGCGAAACACGAACGTCAGCATCTCGCCGGTCGCCAGCGGGTTGCCGACCGGCGCTGGTCGGGCAGTTACCGACGCCGGCGGCGCGCCAGCCGTTCCGGCGGCGTTCTCCGCTATGGATTTGTCAGCAGATGGGCGCATCGCGTATACGGCGGCAAAACCGAGGGCGGTGGCCACCACGGCGACGGCGATGTAGGTCACCGGAGACGTTCTGCCGGGTTTGTGTTGCGGTGGCCCGCCGGTGTTCGTGCCGTTCGTCATTTCGAGACAATCTCCAACAGCCGTTCCGTCACGGTCCGCTCGTCACAACATATAACGCGAAAGAACACCGAAGCGATGAGCGACACGGGCGATACCGGCAAGACGGGCAAAACGGGCAAAACGAGCGACACCGGTACACCCGCCAACTCCATGTGGGGCGGCCGTTTCGAGGCTTCGCCCGCCGAGATCATGGAGGAGATAAATGCCTCCGTCGGGTTCGACAAGCGGCTCGCCCCCCAGGACATCGCCGGCTCCAAGGCGCACGCCCGTATGCTTGCCCACAGCGGCATTCTGACGGCGGCCGACGCCGATGCCATCGTCTCGGGCCTTGATGCGGTTCAAGCCGAGATCGACGCGGGCACGTTCGACTTCCAGCGTGCGCTGGAAGACGTGCACATGAACGTCGAAAGCCGCCTCAAGGCGCTGATCGGCGAACCGGCCGGCCGTCTCCATACCGCGCGCTCGCGCAACGACCAGGTCGCGACCGATTTCCGCCTCTACGTTCGCGACCGCATCGACGGTTTCGACGGCGCGCTGGCCAAATTGATGCGCGCACTCAGCCTCAAGGCGGCCGCCCATGCCGCGACCGTAATGCCGGGCTTCACCCACCTGCAGCCAGCCCAGCCCGTCACCTTCGGCCACCACATGCTGGCCTATGTCGAAATGTTCGCCCGCGACCGCGGCCGGTTCCGCGATGCCCGGGCCCGCCTCAACGAGTGCCCGCTCGGCTCGGCCGCGCTGGCTGGCACCTCGTTCCCGATCGACCGCCACATGACGGCCGCCGCGCTCGGCTTCGACCGACCGATGGCCAATTCGCTCGACGGCGTATCCGACCGCGACTTCGCGCTCGAAACGCTGGCGGCGTGCACCATCACGGCCGTCCACCTGTCGCGGCTGGCCGAGGAGATCGTGATCTGGATGACGCCGCAGTTTGGCTTCATCAAGATGAGCGACCGCTTCACCACCGGCTCGTCGATCATGCCGCAAAAGCGCAACCCCGACGCTGCCGAATTGTCTCGCGCCAAGGTCGGCCGGATCGCCAGTGCGTTCCAAAGCCTCGTCGTCGTCATGAAAGGCCTGCCGTTGGCCTACTCCAAGGACATGCAAGAAGACAAAGAGGTTGCTTTCGACGCCTTCGACAGCACGTCGTTAGCGCTTGCGGCCATGGCTGGCATGGTCGAGGACCTCGAACCGGTGCCAGAGGTCTTGGCCGCCGCTGCCGGGCGTGGCTTTTCGACCGCAACCGACCTTGCCGATTATCTCGTGCGCGAACTGCAGATGCCGTTCCGCGATGCCCACCACGTCACCGGCCGGGTGGTCAAGCTCGCCGAAACGGCCGGGTTGACGCTTGACGCTGTGCCGCTTGCCGACCTCCAGACAATCGAGCCGCGTCTCACCCAGGCCGTATTTTCAGTGCTTTGCGTCGATAGCTCGGTCAGGAGCCGGACCAGCTATGGGGGAACCGCGCCACAGAACGTGGCGAAAATGGCTGCCTTGTGGATCGAGCGGCTGGAAACTCCAGCCAAGCCGGGCTAAGGCTACGGTAGCATAAGGACAGCTGGATGAGCGTTGCACTGCGATACCGAACTTCACGGGCCATAGTCGCCGCCATAATTATGGCTGGTGCGACGTCGGGTTGTGGCGTTCGCGGCAACCTCGAGGCGCCACCCGCGGCGAAAGCCTCCGGCCAGCCTACCCGCCCCGATGCCGCCGACGCTGCTGGCAGCTCGACGGGTAAAGCCGAACAACAGGCCCACCGTCCGTTCATACTCGACGGCCTGATCCGCTAATATCCGCGCCGCAACGCTTGGTCGCGTCCGGTTCACGCGATGCATCGGCCAGCTATCCCCGTTTGTAGCGTCTTCCGCGCGACTGGGGCACGGCTAGAACTCCCGGCACCAAGGCGTTTTTGCGAGATTGTTGCCGCAAACTTATCCCCGCGTGACGGTCCTCGGGTATAGTTCTGCTATAATGGACCAACCGCGCACAGAGCACACGGTACACAGCACAGCGGGACACGGTACACAGGACACCGGGACACAGCATCCAGGGCGGGCACAGCCTAGCTCCCTCGACACCGCACCCGGATCTCTGACCGGTCACAGCCTGCACTGTCGCCGCCCGTCCACCGCCGCCCCGGTCCAACCGCACTTCGCCTACGACAACGGACCAAATAAAACATGCCTGCCGACACGACCCCTCCGGCTTCTCGGAGGCCACCCGCTCGCCGGGACAATGCCCCATGCGACACGACCAGAAAGACTGCGGGCAAGATACTCCCGCCCGACTCCCCATTCGACATCGCCGCCGGCACCGATTTCTGGGACCAGGTCCGCATCGCTTACACCGATCGTCGCGAGCCGATCGCCCGTCTCTGCGACCGGTTCGACATATCGCCGGCCGAACTTCGCGACCGGCGCCTTGCCGAAGGCTGGCCAACCCGGCCCAGCCCGATCCGGCCACGTGGCCCGTCTCGACCATCACTTTCCGCTCCAACAGAAAGCCTGACCGCTCCCACTCCGACCGCTCCCACTCCGACCGCTCCCACTC
>JAWXCP010000126.1:0-12704 GCA_034408685.1 Hyphomicrobium aestuarii
ACCGCGTTGCGTGCCATCACTGCCTCCCTCGCCGCCGCTCAAGCCCCGTGTATCACGGCTTCGTGGCGCAACGGCGGATACATCGGGGTAATCAGGTAAGCTTGTGGCCACTGTGGCTCATTTTAAGGCCTCGATTCGTTCGAAAGCATCTTTTGATCCCAGGTCGGTAGCGCGCTGGTACCATTTGCGTGCGATTTCGCGGTCGGGCGACATGCCGTGAACTTTCAGCGCGGCGAATAGCCTAGGGTCGTAGGTGGCGCCCATGGCCACGGCCGCTTGTGCATCGCCGCCATCCGCAGCCCGCTTAAAGAACATCCGTGCGCTGGAAACGTCGCCGACGGCGAGACGCTCCTCGCCTTGCAGGCGAAGGTCGCGAGCCTTCTCCTCGGATTGGTTTTTCCCGATCGCGTTTGCAGGCTCCGCAATAGGGCCGGTGTCGAGCGTAGCGGGGCTGATTTCAAACATCGTGTCGATGCTGGCCAGCTTGGTACCGTCGGCTGCTTCGACCATGACTGTTAGTTTCGAACTTACCGGACCTTGTGGTGGCGTGATCGCCAAAGCGGCTCCCTCAGTCGCACTCACGACCCAGGAGCCGTCGGAGCCGACCGCGCCGGAGCTTAGACGCGCACCATGGGGCAGGCCGCGTATACGGATTTTGCTGCCAGCAATCGATTTTGCATCGGCATCGATCGTGATGGGCCACGGTATTTCGCCAGCGCCGGCGGCGATCTGGATGTTAGCGGCGTCCAGGCGGATAGAGCCGCTGGAGCCTCCTGCAGTAAGTATTTGTCCCGCAGCGACGATCTCGGCCGCCGCCGGTTGCGTTGGCATTCGAGAGGGCTGCAACACTGCACTGCCTGATGTTGCTGGACGGCTGGCCGCTGCAAGTTGGCCAACGGCTTGCGCTTGCGCGACATTGCCCACCTCGGGTTTGGCCGCGACCTGCACCGGGCTAGTTCGGATGACCCATAGTGCTATGGTCCCACCGGCGACGACGCCGATACCGGCACACCCAAGCATTACCAGACGAGATAGCCCTGGCGACGCGGCACCTTGAGGACGTCTGCCGTCCTGCACCCGGGAATTCCCGTGATCGGGAAGGCGTAACACCTGCCCAGACC
Source organism: Hyphomicrobium aestuarii (assembly GCA_034408685.1). Classification (GTDB taxonomy): domain Bacteria; phylum Pseudomonadota; class Alphaproteobacteria; order Rhizobiales; family Hyphomicrobiaceae; genus JANXVY01. The sequence goes on from JAWXCP010000126.1 coordinate 1,122, forward strand.
ACTCGGACCCTGGCGGGCCTTGTTCCGACTCAGCCCGCTCCAGCACCTGTCGCACGCTGTAGTTGGGCGGCGGCCGTTGGTTAGGATGTTTTCCGTTTGTCATGCGCCCCCGCCCCTTGTTATTCACCTCTTGTGCGGCCAACGGTCGTCGCAACGCGTCCGCCTCAACGTTTCAACATAAATCTTAGTCCCTTTTCGGCGGATTTGCGTTGATCGTGCGGCAATTGTATTCGACGTGGCTAATGCTGCCGGTTGCGCGGGCCGATCGATCCGAGAAAGGCCGGTCCTCGAACGCCGCGCAGAACTGTGAACCTCGGCAGTTTCGCACGCTTGCCCGCCAGTGCCACGCGCTGCCACGCGCACGGCATGGTTGCGGCTGGGGCGGAACACGTCTAAGCCCAACGACCGAAACCCGAAAAATATGTAAGTTGTCCGATGCGCCCCTCTGCGCGGCTGCAAGCCGCCATTACAATTGTCGATGACATCCAAAAGCACCACCGCCCGGCGGCAACGGCGCTGACCGACTGGGGGCGCAGCCATCGGTTTGCTGGCTCTGGTGACCGGTCGGCGATTGGCACACTGGTTTATGACGCGTTGCGTGCGCGCGGGTCCTCGGCCTATTTCATGGGGTTGTCGGATGGGCGCGCCCTGGTACTCGGCGGACTGCGGGAGCAGGGAATACCGCTCTCCGACATCGCCGCCATGTGCGATGGCACGCCACATTCGCCCGAGCCGCTTACGCCCGAAGAGAGCCGTAACCTCGATCATGCCGACACCGAAGGCGCAGCCGATCACGTGCGCGGGAACTTCCCCGAATGGCTCCAGCCGTCGTTGTCGCGTGTTTTCGGCCCCCGCCTCGTGGCCGAAACCCGGGCAATGGCCAAGCGCGCGCCGGTCGATGTTCGCGCCAACGCGCTGAAGTCCAACCGCGACGAGGTGCTTGCCGCGCTTGCGCCGTTCGCTGCAGCGCCGTGCCGTTATTCGCCGCTTGGTGTTCGCATCCCTCCGCCCGGTAGCTCGGCCCGCCAACCGCATCTGGAATCGGAGGCGTCCCACGGCCGCGGCTGGTTCGAGGTGCAAGACGAAGGCAGCCAGATCGCCGCCGCGATGGCGGGCGTCAAACCAGGCGACAAGGTCCTCGACCTGTGTGCGGGCGCAGGCGGTAAGACGCTCGCACTGGCGGCCGCCATGGCCAATGAGGGCACGCTTGTTGCGTATGATGCGGACAAGAAGAACCTGCGACCGATATTCGACCGCCTGACACGGGCAGGCGTGACCGCCGTTGAGGTTCTCGATGGTGGCGATACTGGCGGGCTTCGAGATCGTGGCAACCAGTTCGACGTGGTTCTGGCCGATGCGCCGTGTTCGGGCTCCGGCACGTGGCGGCGACGGCCAGATGCCAAATGGCGGCTCAAGGAACCGCACCTTGCCGCGCGCATCGAAGATCAGGCCAAGGTCCTCGATATGGCCGCCCGGCTCGTTGCCCCCGGCGGACGCCTCGTTTATGTGACGTGCTCGGTGCTGCCGGAAGAGAACACGGACCAAATCGCGACCTTCATCGCTGGGCATTCGCAGTTCGAGACGGTACCTTATGCGACCGCGTGGCGTCGCACCCTGCCCGGCGATCCGCCCGCGTCCGCCGACGGCCGTGAGGACGGCCTGCTGCTGACCCCGCTGTCCCACGGCACCGACGGCTTCTACATCCACGTCCTGCGCCGAACCGAGGAGTAGTGGCGGGCAGCGGCTTGTGTTTTTGTTTTGTTCCGGTATGAAGTTTGTGGGTAGAGCGTTGTCGTGCTCCATCGAATCGGGAGAGACCGGGTCTATGAGCGGATACTCACTAGAACTGTGTGCGGGCGCGGGTGGTCAGGCCATAGGTCTTGAGCGCGCTGGTTTCAAACACGTTGGTGCTGTTGAAAACGACCCGCATGCCTGCAACACTCTGCGCTTGAACAGACCGAATTGGACAGTCTTTGAAGAAGATCTAAACACGTTCGACGCACGCCTCTTTAAAGGTATTGAGCTTGTTGCTGGCGGCTTTCCTTGCCCGCCATTTTCAATCGCTGGAAAGCAGCTGGGATCAGCTGACGAGCGCGACCTTTTTCCTGCCGGAATGAGGATTATCGACGAAGTCCGGCCGAAGGCAGTGATGATCGAAAACGTCCGAGGCATTCTCAATTCGAGTTTCGATAGTTATCGTGGCCGCATAAACAGCCAATTGCTAAAAATGGGCTATGAGACCCAATGGCGTCTATTTAACGCCGCTGACTTTGGCGTTGCTCAACTCCGTCCTAGAGTCGTTATCGTTGCAATAAAAAAACAGTATGCCTCGAATTTTAATTGGCCAAGTTCTCGGTTTCGACCTCCCACGGTTGGTAAACTTCTCAAAGACCTCATGAGCGAACGCGGTTGGCAAGGTGCGGATGTTTGGGCTGCGGGAGCAGACGGTATAGCGCCGACGGTAGTTGGCGGCTCAAAAAAGCATGGTGGGCCGGACCTCGGTCCAACCCGTGCGCGAAAGGCGTGGGCTACTCTGGGCGTAGATGGCTTAGGAATCGCGGATTCGGCACCGGCACATGATTTCGAGGGCATGCCGAGACTGACAGTGCGAATGGTTGCCAGGGTGCAAGGTTTCCCCGATACATGGGGCATTTGGGGGCGCAAAACAGCAGCATACCGGCAGGTCGGCAACGCATTTCCGCCGCCAGTAGCGGCGGCAGTGGCTGGTTCACTTGCTGAAGCCATTGCTTGCAAAACGCCTAAGCGGCTGCGGCAGACGTCTTGGCAACCGGCGATGTTGTAACTCCGGACGGTGAAAATGAGTGCCAGATCGCAGTTGAGGGCCTTCTTCCTGAGTAACGTCGGAAAAATTGTCAACAGCGATGAACTTCGTCAAGTCGCTGGCAATATATCTGAGTGGGCGCGGCGTGTCCGTGAACTTAGGGATGAAGAGGGGTACAACATTCTCTCTCACAACGACCGCGGCGATTTAAAGCCAGGTCAATACATATTAGAAGACCCAGCACCCGAGCCGAAGTTTGAACGTAATGTCTCAAAAGAGCTGAGAGCCAAGGTCCTCGATCGAAACGGGTTCACATGTCAAATTTGCGGTGCCGGGGCAGGAGAGCCCCATCCAACCGATGCGACGAGCAGAACACGTTTACATCTGGGCCACATAAAGGATAAGTCACTTGGGGGTGAGGACAGTGAGATGAACCTTCATGCCGTATGCTCTGTTTGTAACGAAGGTGCCTCGAACATTACACCGGACCGTCCATCAAGAGTAAAACTCGTTACTCAAATTCGACGCGCCGCCAGGGACGATCAATTGTATCTGCGCGATTGGCTGCTGAAGAAATATCCCATGAAACTCAAGGATGAATGACAAGATTACGAGCGAACGCCGCAGCGTCAACCTGCCGCCAATATGCTCGATTTTCAGTAGCCGTGAGGACGGCCTGCTGCTGACACCACTTTCCCACGGCACCGATGGCTTCTACATCCACGTCCTGCGCCGAACCGAGGAGTAGCGGCGGCCAGCGGCTTGGACTGAACGCAATTCTTTCGTGAAGGTCGTGTCTTCCTGTCGTCGTGACTTCGTGTGGATCTTGCGACACGGCACTTGAAAAGCCGCATTTTATTCGACAGGTGTGGCGCGCTCGGGCGGGGGTAAGGATAGGCGACTGCTCAGGCTGTTCGCCCTGACCGCCCCATCCAACAGCTGCCCGCCCGCCGACGCGAGCGAGCCTCCATGGGGAAGGCCGAGATGGCCAGCCAATCCCAGCCGACCGGCGCCCAGCCGCCGATAAGGGCCAAGCGCCCGAGGCGGCAGCAGATGCGCCCGTGCCTCGGCCCGGTCGGTGATCTTGAGCAGCATTTGCCGCCAGAATGGTGGCGCAAGCTATTCAACGCGCTTTACGTCAAAACCGACGGCGACGTTGTCGAGAATGCCGAGAACACGCGGCGTGACGTTGATTTCATCGTGGCCGCCGCAGCGGTCAAACCCCACAGCCACATCCTCGACCTGTGCTGCGGTCAAGGCCGTCATTGCTTGGAGCTTGCCCGGCGCGGGTTCAAAAATGTGACCGGCGTCGACCGCTCGCGGTATCTGATCCGGTTGGCCCGCAAACGCGCCCAGAACGAGGGGCTGCAAGCCGTATTCAAAGAGGGCGATGCGCGCAACCCGCGGCTCAATGACAACGCGTTCGATTGCGTCGCCATCATGGGCAACTCGTTTGGATACTTTTCCAACAAGCTGGATGACGACAAGGTCTTGTCGACGGTCGGAAAGATTTTGCGTCCGTCCGGCCAGCTCGTGCTCGACATCACCGACGGCGCCTACATGGCCGACAACTTCGATCGCCGCTCGTGGGAGTGGATCGACGAGCACCACTTTGTCTGCCGCGAGCGCTCGTTGTCGTCGGACCGGGAGCGGCTGATCAGCCGCGAGGTGATCGTTCACGATGAAACCGGTGTGATCGCCGACCAGTTCTACGCCGAGCGGCTCTACACCAAGGAGAGTATCGCGCGGCTGTTGGAAGCTTGCGGCTTTCGCAACATCCGGCACCACGGCCAGACCGACAGCATCTCTGATCGCGACCAGGATCTCGGCATGATGGCCCGGCGATTGCTGTTGTCGGCCGATGCTCCCGTCAAGGTCGCGCGAAAGCCAAAGGGCAAGGCCCGTTTGATCGACGTCACGGTGCTGCTCGGCGACCCGCGATTGCCCGACCAGATCAAACGCGATGGCCAGTTCAACGCCGAAGACCTCGATACCGTGCGCCGCCTGAAGGACGCGCTGGCCGAGTTACCCGGCTACAAATTTCACTATCTCGACAACCACGCCACGCTCGATCGCGACTTGGCCGCACTGACCACCGACCTCGTGTTCAACTTGTGCGACGAGGGGCTCAACAACGATCCCGCCAAGGAGCTGCACGTTCCCGCCATGCTCGATGCGGCCGGGCTGCCATACACGGGTGGATCGCCGTCGGCGTTGGCCGCATGTTACGACAAGGGGCTTGTGCGAGCCATCGCCATGACGCTCGATGTGCCGGTGCCACTCGAGTCCTACGTGCGCCCCGGCGACCAGGGCGCGACGCTGCCCGGCGTGTTTCCAGCACTGCTGAAGCCGAACACTGGCGACAGTTCGGAGGGCATCACGCGTGATGCCGTGGTGCATAACGAGAAGGCGCTACTCGATTATCTGGAGAAACTGCGTGGCCAGTTTCCGCGCCGCGGCGTGCTCGTTCAGGAGTTCCTAACGGGCGGCGAATATTCCGTCAGTCTGGTCGGCAACCCAGACCAGGGACTGAGGGCGCTTCCGCTGCTTGAAGTTGACTATTCACGGCTCGATGCGGGGCTACCGAAGATCCTCGGCTACGAAAGCAAGTGGGAGCCCGACAGCGCCTATTGGACACAGGTTCGCTATCAGGAGGCGCACCTGTCCGAGCAGCTACAGCAGCAACTTGTGGAACAGTCGGCACGACTGTTCGAGCGGCTGGGCTGCCGAGACTATGCTCGTTTCGACTTCCGGGCGGATGCGCGCGGCGAAATCAAGCTGCTTGAAGTCAATCCCAACCCTGGCTGGTGCTGGGATGGGAAATTGAACCTGATGGCCGGGTTCGGCGGGATACGGTACGCAGAACTCCTGTCGCAAATTCTCACAGCTGCCATCGACCGCTACGGCATTGGCGAGCGCTCGGGGGCGATGTCGGTAGCCGGTTCGGAGCTGCGCTTGCCACCACAGTAGGACCGGCGGCAGTGTCGCGGGCAGGTGGGATGCGGTCCGTGCGTGTTGCCGCCGTCGGCGCTGGATGCGACAACGATGGAAGTTCCGTCCAATCCGACCGTCCCACTCTGACCGGCCCAATTCGATCGGTCCCAGTCGGTCGCTGCTACAAGGCTTTTGCTATGACAATCGGCTTTTCGATCGCAGTCTATCTGTGCATGTGGTTCATCACGCTGTTCGCGGTGCTGCCATTCGGCGTGCGTACCCAGGCGGAGAGCGGAGACGTTGTCCCCGGAACGCCCGAGAGCGCGCCGGCTGCCTTCCGGTTCAGCAAGGTCATGCTGTGGAATACGGTGGTCGCTTCGGTGTGCTTTGCGGTGTTCTATGTCGCCTACACGCAGAATTGGCTCGGTCTGCACGCGACGCACCCGCCGATCCCGATCCGTTGATGCCGACGCTGTCGGTAGCCGAACGCGCGCGACGCCCCGCAGCGCCCGGACTTGGCGCTGTCAGTTCGCAGCCGACTTGGCGATGAGATGCCCCCACCACGGCAACGCCATCACGACAAGCGCCGCGCCGAGAATCGTCAGTGCCACGGCGGCCCGGCGGCTCTGAGCGCGTTCACCCAAGGCGGCCTGCGTCAAACGAACGAACGCGGCGAGCACGAGAGCGGCCAAAGCAATCGCAATCAGCCCTTCGTCAAAGCCGGTCAGTGAGGCGATCGGGGTCGAGCCGCTTGCTGCATGCGTCCGAACGAGGCCGATGCTCAGTGGCACAGCGAGTGCTGCGGCGGCAACGACCGCATGGCTCGTTCGCGGGATCGCCATGATCAGCGCATACGGGGCGGCGACCGTTAGACCGACGGTGGAAATTGCAATCAGCAGCTGCATCGGCGAGGCCTCCTTACGGCGGGACACCATTTCGCGCCTGACGCAAGCAAGATATGGGGGTCATTGTCAAAACGTCACCGGCAGCGGGTCGGATTTTGTTCCAACCGACCGCCGGAAAGTACTCTAGGCAGCCTCGCCAATACTGCGTTAACCAGACATCGCGGTCTTGAGGTTTTCGTCGATCTTGTCGAGGAAGCCGGTGGTCGAGAGCCACGTCTGATCGGGGCCGACGAGCAGGGCCAAGTCCTTCGTCATGTGGCCCGCTTCGACGGTATCGACGCAGACTTTTTCGAGCGTCAGCGCAAACTTGGCGAGGTCGTCGTTGCCGTCGAGCTTGGCCCGGTGGGCAAGCCCGCGCGTCCAGGCAAAGATCGAAGCTATTGAGTTCGTAGACGTTTCCTTGCCCTTCTGGTGCTCGCGGTAATGGCGCGTCACCGTGCCGTGGGCCGCCTCCGCCTCGACGGTTTGACCGTCCGGGGTCAGGAGAACCGAGGTCATCAGGCCGAGCGAGCCGAAGCCTTGGGCGACCGTGTCGGACTGAACGTCGCCGTCATAGTTCTTACAGGCCCAGATGTAGCCGCCCGACCATTTCAGCGCGCTGGCGACCATGTCGTCGATCAGGCGGTGTTCGTAGACCAGCTTGCGCTTGTCGAACTCGGCCTTGAACTCGGCGTTGAAGACCTCTTCGAAGATGTCCTTGAAGCGGCCATCGTAGGCTTTGAGGATCGTGTTTTTGGTCGACAGGTAAACTGGATAATTGCGCTGCAATCCGTAGTTGAGCGAGGCGCGGGCAAACTCGCGGATGCTGTCGTCCAGGTTATACATCGCCATGGCGACGCCGGACGACGGTGCTTGGAACACCTCGCGTTCGATGACGGCCCCGTCCTCGCCGACGAACTTGATGGTCAAAGTGCCCTTGCCAGGGAAGCGGAAGTCGGTCGCGCGGTATTGGTCGCCATAGGCATGGCGGCCGACGATGATAGGTTGCGTCCAGCCTGGAACGAGGCGCGGGACGTTGCGGCAGATGATCGGCTCGCGGAAAATCGTGCCGCCGAGAATATTGCGGATCGTGCCGTTGGGCGACTTCCACATTTGCTTCAGCGAAAATTCCTTCACGCGGGCTTCGTCCGGCGTGATGGTGGCGCACTTGACGGAAACGCCGTGCTTCTTGGTGGCGTGGGCCGCGTCTATCGTCACCTGGTCGTTGGTCTGATCGCGGTATTCGACGCCGAGGTCATAGTATTCGAGGTTCACGTCGAGGTAGGGGAGGATCAGCTTGTCCTTGATCGCCTGCCAGATGATGCGGGTCATCTCGTCGCCGTCCATGTCGACGACGGTGCCGGTGACTTTGATTTTCTGCATGGCGTTCCCCTGCTTGACTTGTGACGGGCTGGTAATGATCGGCGGCTGAGCGGACGGGTCGGCACAAAGTTACGCGCGCGCCGAAGCACCGCGTCGTGCTAATCGCGTGCCGAAGAGATGCGTCGTATAGCCCCGATGGGCACAAGCGCAAATCACCGAAAGGGATTATGTCTCGTCGCGGCAACGCCCGACCGGTCGGCAAGCACGATCGTAGGCTGGCACGATCTAGGCAGGCACAATCTAGGTAGGCACAATCTAGGTAGCTACTGGGGTACAGGAGCAGACGTCCATTGAGCACTGTCGGCGCAACGGTCGAAATTTTGGTGAGCCCCGGCGCCGACAGCGGATCTCCGACCGCCCACCCGCCGGAATGTCGCGTGCCGGTCGTCGGTCACACACCCGTGGCCGAGATTGTCCGCACTTGCCATGAGCGGATGGTTGACGACGGGCTTGCGTCGTTGGCGATCCCCGGCCTCGACCGGTCGACGCTCGAGCCGGTTTTGACTTATTGCGCGGAAATGGCCTGCGCCGCCGACGGGGCAACGTGCCCTGGCTGTCGGCGGCGGGCCGAGAGCAGAGGGGTTGCCAATCTCGATGCCTTCATCGCGCAGCACGCCGAAATCGTGGTTGCGCAAGGCGCTGTTCGGCTGACCGGTCCCGGGGATCGGCGGCTGACGGTCGCCTCGCTCGACGATCTCGCGAAATCCTGGGCGGGTGAGGAATACTGGTTTTGGGCGCGCCGCGTTTTGCGAAAGTTGCGCTTCGGCATCCGTCGTTCGCAGATCTCTGGCCAGCCGGCAGTGTCCGAGAGCGATACGCCCGTCGTCATTTTGATGGAGCCGCAACTCCCTGATAATATTGGCATGGTTGCGCGCGCCATGGGCAATTTCGCGCTTGATACACTGAGGCTCGTCGATCCGCGCGACGGCTGGCCCAATGAAAAAGCGCGAATCGCAGCGTCGGGGGCAAACTACGTCATCGACCGTGCGGCGGCGCATGACGACATCACCTCGGCGCTGAGTGACCTGACCTACGTCGTCGCAACGACGGCGCGACAGCGTGACATGAGGAAGCCGGTGCTGACGCCGGAGCAAGCTGTGGCTGAAATGCGACATCGGATCGCGGCCGGGGAGCGGTGCGGCATCCTGTTTGGCCGTGAACGCAACGGGCTCGAAACCTCAGAGGTATCGCGCTGCGATGCCATCGTGATGATCCCGGTCAATTCGAGCTTTGCCTCGCTGAACCTGGCCCAAGCCGTGCTGATTCTCGGCTATGAGTGGATGCGCACGAGCCCCGTCGCGAGTTTGGGCCGCGTCACCACGTATGAGCGGCCGAAATCGCTCGGCGTCAATCTCGGCCAGGATCGGCGCGCGACGAAGAACGAGGTCGCCGGATTGATGGGGCATCTGACCAGCGAATTGACCCGATTAGGGTTTCTCGCCCCGCCGAGAGATAAAGGCGACGTGATGCAGGGCGTCGAAACCATGATCGTGCGTGCCGAGCCGACCGAACAGGAGGTGCGGACACTGCGTGGTATTGTTGCAACGCTTGCACACGGCAAGGGCAAGGCGCGCAAATCGTCCACATGAGGTGCCATCTTCTGGTCACGTTTTGCGCCGACCGAGGCGTCGGCTGCGGCAGGGCTGAAGCGAGCGCAGGGATGTGCGCCGGTCTGCGTCGCGGCAATGGTCGTCATCAAGATGCGGTCTGCGACGCGGTTCGGACTTGGGAGTCGTGTGGCCGAGACGTCGTCGGCGTGGCTGTCGTGACACGCGAGCGGAGCCTCGTCAGCGTGTTCCGCACGATGTTTTTAAAATTGCGGACGGCCCAGGCCGGCCGGTGGGGCTAACGGCAGATCAATGCACGTTCTGAGGGGCTTTGGAGATGCGAATGACGTTTGCTGCAATTGACAGGTCGGTGTTCTTCGGTGGTGTCGCCGCCGTCGCAGTCGGTTGTGTTGCCGTCCTCGGCGCGGCGCCAGTCGCCGCCCAGGACATCAGCGACAAATCGCTTGAAAAGTTGACCGAATACGCGTGGTCGCTGGTCCCCCAGCAGTTCACGATGCCCGATGGCAAGACGATCCTGGTCGACAAGAAGAAGAAGACGGAGATCATCGTGCCGCCGGACGTGGCGCGCGAGGTGATCAAAGTCGGGTACCGCTCAGCCCACGCTCAGATTTGCGAACTGCAAACCGATCAAATCGACAACTACAACTCGCTGATGCGTCGCGAGATCGACAAGAAAAAATGGAACGACCAGCAGCTGCTTTACATCAGCCAGCTGCACCTTACGACGCTGATGTTCATGACCGGCAAGGTTAACGTGGTCGAGCGTGAAGGCGGTAAAGAGGTCATCCTCGAAGAACTCAAAGCCAAGCACCAGACCTGTCCGCCCGACCAAAAAGTCAAGGTGAAACAGCTGATCACGGCTTATGTCGCCGCTGGTCCAAAAATCACCCCGGCAACGATCGTAAGCGCGCCACCGGCTGCTACGGGTTCGACGACACCGGCCGCAGCTCTCCCAGCCGCGGCGCCTGTTCCTGCTGCCAAGCCCGCCGTAAAGCCCGCCGCAGAGAAGAAGTAATCGCCATTAGGGCAGGTGGCGCCGCGCGGTCGGTTGCTGCTCCGACAGTTTCCTGCCGTCTCCGGCCGTAGTGAAGCTTGACGATACGACCGTTTTCAGCCATCGAGACGATTGGCGGGTCCCTAACGGGGCCCGCTTTGTTTTTCAAAGCGCACCCGCGAAACCCTTGCAATCGGGCGGACCGTTATCGGTTGTCTGGTCACGCCATGAGTTTCTGTCGGCTTCACTCGCATCAGCGGGTGATGGCAGAGGAGGGGGCGCTCCTATCGGCGGTTGGCTTGGTGCCAGCTGGCGAAATTCATGGAGTGCTACACGAATGTCGAAACGTATCCAGGCCAAGCATAAGATCGACCGGCGCTTGTCGGAGAACATCTGGGGCCGCGCCAAGAGCCCGCTCAATAAGCGCGAATCGCGTCCAGGCCAGCACGGCGAGCGCCGTGTTTCGAAGCAATCGGATTATGGCCAGCAGCTCAAGGCCAAGCAAAAGCTCAAGGGCTATTACGGCTCGATCACCGAGCGCCAGTTCCGCAAGGTCTACCACGAGGCCGTGCGTATGAAGGGCTCGACGTCCGAGCACCTGATCGGCCTGCTCGAGCGCCGCCTCGCATCGGTCATCTATCGCGCGAAATTCGTGCCGACCGTGTTCGCCGCGCGCCAGTTCGTCAGTCACGGTCACGTCACGGTCAATGGCCGCCGGGTGACGATCCCGAGCTACCGCGTACGCGTTGGCGACGTGATCGAAATGCGCGAAGGCGCCCGCCAGAACATCGTTGTTCTCGAAGCGGTAAAGAGCGGCGAGCGCGACGTGCCGGACTATCTCGAGGTCGACCACGGCAAGATGGTCGCCAAGTTCCAGCGCATTCCAGCTCTCGCCGACGTGCCGTATCCGGTTACGATGGAACCGAACCTCGTCGTCGAGTTCTACTCGCGCTAAGGTCGCGTTCTACTCGCGCTAAGGTCGCGTTCTACTCGCGCTAAGGTCGCGTTCTACTCGCGCTAAGGTCGCGTTCTACTCGC
>JAWXCP010000127.1:0-7993 GCA_034408685.1 Hyphomicrobium aestuarii
GCTGTCGGCGGCGCGCGATGCCGCGCGCTTCAATGGCGAAATCGCAGCACTGCCACTAGCGCGCGCCACACTTCCAAGCCCGGAGGCAACGCCCGCCGCGCCGGATTGTCCGGCGGCGCCCAGGCTGTAGGCGGTAGATGCCCCGCCGGCCATTGCGGCTCCGCCGCGCGCTGCTGCGGCGGCGCCGCCAGCCAGACTTGCGCCACCGGAAGCGACGGCGCCGACGGCGGCGCCTGCCGCCACGACCGCGCCACCAGCTGCAAGGCCGGTTCCGATGGCGGCGCCCGCGCCGAGTTGCGGACCACCAGAGACGAGGCCGTTGGCGATGCCCGGGCCGAAAATGCCAAGGCCGAGCAGCGAAAGTGCAGCCAGAACGACGGCCATGGCGTCGTCAATCGTTGGCGTCGCACCGCCGAAGCCCGCAGTAAACTCGGAGAAAAGTGTCGAGCCGATGCCGATGATAACGGCCAGCACCAAAACCTTGATGCCTGACGAGATGACGTTGCCGAGCACCCGCTCGGCCATGAATGCGGATTTGCCAAAGAGACCGAAGGGGATCAGCACAAAGCCCGCCAGGGTCGATAGTTTGAACTCGATCAGCGTGACGAAGAGTTGGACGGCGAGAACGAAGAAGGCGAGCAGCACCAGTGCCCATGCGAAAAACATGCAGGCGATCTGAATGAAGTTCTCGAAGAACGACCAGTAGCCCATGAGGCTGGAAATGGATTCGAGTAGTGGTCGCCCGGCGTCGAGGCCGGTTTGCGCGACCTTGCCGGGGCGAAGGAGATCGGCGGTGGTGAAGCCCGTTCCGGAAGCCTTGAGACCGAGACCGGCAAAACTCTCGAAGACAATGCGGGCGAGATTGTTCCAGTTGCCGATCAGGTAGGCGAACACGCCGACGAACAGCGTTTTCTTGACGAGCCGTGCGATGATGTCGTCGTCGGCGCCCCAACTCCAGAACAGGGCGGCGAGCGTCACGTCGATCACGATCAGCGTCGTGGCGATGAAGGCGACCTCGCCACCGAGCAGACCGAAGCCGGAATCGATATAGCGGGTGAAGACTTCCAGGAAATGGTCGATGACGCCGGTGCCGCCCATGATGTTATCGCGCCTCGCTTGGTTGGGGATCGACGGCAACGGGCTGGGTCGGAGCGATTTTGGCAGGGACGGTGTCCACTGGGCTCAATGAGACCGTTGTGGTCGGTAGCCGCTCGGCGGGCCGTGATCCGGGCACCAGGAATCGTTCGCGGTTGTCCGCCCAGGCCCGCAGGCAGACGGCATCATGCTGGCCAGCCTCGCCCAACCGGGCGCAGCGGAACAACTCGCCCCGCAACGGATCGGACGATGCGCTGTCCGCGTGGCCAAAGGCGCGAACCGACGGCGCGTCTCCTTTCCGGGTCAACTCGATCGCTGTCGCGGTGATCGCGATAGCGACAAAGGCGATGGCGCCGAGCCTGGCGAGCGTTTTTCCGTCCATAGCTCGCTCCTCAATTGCCGGTATTGAACATTTTGGCGTTGCCGGGTTGGTAGCCCGCGCCCGGCGTGAGGAAGCGGCGGCGCTGCTCGCGGCCCTGTTCGACGGCGGTGGCCTGCTCGGCAGATTGCAATGCCTGCGCGCGACCATTGGCAGCCATGAGCGCCGTAAGGTCCGCCAATTGCTGGGCCTGAAGGGCAAGGAGCTGATTGCCGGCCTGTGTTGCCTGAAGCGCGCCGGTCGCGCCCTGGCTCTGGCCGATCAGCGCCGACATCTGGGCGCGGTTGGTGTCGATGTTGCCAACGACGCCGGCCTGCACGCGCATGGCGTCCTGCAAGCCGCCAACCGTATTCTGCCAGCGTGTCCGCGCATCGGCGATGAGCTGCTGGTCCGACGCGGAGATCGAGGCCTTGCCGTAGGTTGACTGGAACGCCCGATCGATTTGCTGCACGTCGAAGGCGATGTTCTGCGCCTGGGCAAGAAGCTGCTGTGTGCGCTGGACGGACTGCTGCAATTGCTGAAGCGAGGAGTATGGCAGGCTCGCAAGGTTGCGGGCCTGGTTGATTAGTCCCTGCGCCTCGTTCTGAAGCGAGGTGATCTGATTGGTGATCTGCTGAAGCGCTCGCGCGGCCGTTAGCACATTCTGCACATAATTCGACGGATCGAAGACAATGATGGCGTGCGCCGGTGTCGTTATCAGCGGCGAGAGCGCGACAGGTGCGATGAACAGGGCCGCCGCCAAACGCGCAGCGCGAGAGCGGGAAGAGATTGGATTTATCATGGTCGTGTCTCCTGATCGGTTTGAGGGGTGATGTTGGTGAGGTCGGCGATGAGATCGGCGGCCCAACCGAGCGCGCATTCGGCGAGCCATGCCTTGAGGAAGTGGTCTGGCCCCGAGCGGGCCAGCACTTCACCGATCAAGGTCTGATGCTGTTTCGATGAAGCGGCGCACAGCGCCAGCGCCACATCGGAGAGGCCCAGCTCGAACAGGCGGTTGCCGCGACGCGACTGGCAGTAATAGTCGCGCTTTGGCATGGCGCGGGCGAGGATCTCAATCTGGCGATCATTGAGGCCGAAGCGGCGATAGATGGCGGTGATCTGCGGCTCGATCGCCCGTTCGTTCGGCAGCAGAAGACGGGTCTGGCAACTCTCGATGATGGCGGGCGCGATGGCGCTTGAATCAATGTCGGAAAGCGACTGCGTGGCGAAGACCACCGACGCATTTTTCTTGCGGAGCGTTTTCAGCCACTCGCGGAGCTGGCCCGCGAAGCCGTCGTCGTCGAGCGCCAGCCAGCCTTCATCGACGATCAGCAGTGTCGGGCGGCCATCAAGGCGGTCCTCAATGCGATGGAAGAGATAGGCGAGAACCGCGGCCGCTGCGCCGGTGCCGATCAGACCTTCGGTCTCGAAGACTTGCACCGAAGCTTCGCCAAGATGCTCGGCTTCCGCGTCAAGCAACCGGCCATAAGCGCCGCCGACACAATAGGGTCGAAGCGCCTGTTTCAGGTCATTCGATTGCAGCAGGACCGCGAGGCCGGTGAGGGTGCGTTCATTGACGGGTGCGCTCGCAAGCGAGGTCAATGCCGACCAGAGATGCTCCTTGACGTCCGGCGTGATCGGCACACCCTCGCGCGTCAGGATGGCGACGATCCAGTCGGCGGCCCAGGCGCGCTCGGGCACATCATGGATGCGCGCGAGCGGCTGGAGCGAAACGGATGTGGTAGCGCCGTCAGTAAGATCGCCGCCGAGATCGTGCCAGTCGCCGCGCATGGCGAGCGCAGCGGCCCGAATGCTTCCGCCAAAATCGAAGGCGAACACCTGACTACCATCGTACCGACGAAATTGCAGCGCCATCAACGCCAGCAGCACCGACTTGCCCGCACCCGTGGGGCCGACGACGAGCGTGTGGCCGACATCGCCGACATGGAGGGAAAACCGGAACGGGGTGGAGCCTTCGGTCCTACCGAAGAGCAGCGGGGGCGCCGCAAAATGCTCATCCCGTTCCGGCCCCGCCCAGACCGCCGACAGCGGGATCATATGGGCGAGATTCAATGTGCTGATGGGTGGTTGCCGCACATTGGCGTAGACGTGGCCGGGCAGTGAACCGAGCCACGCATCCACCGCATTGATGGTCTCGGGCATGGCGGTGAAGTCGCGGCCCTGGATGACCTTCTCGACGAGGCGCAGTTTCTCGGCGGCGATGCGGGGATCGTTGTCCCAGACGGTGACGGTCGCCGTTACATAGGCTTGCCCCGCATAGTCGGCTCCGAGTTCCTGCAAGGCGAGATCAGCATCGGCCGCCTTGTTCGCCGCATCGGTGTCGACAAGGACTGAGGCCTCGTTGGTCATCACCTCCTTGAGTATGGCGGCGATGGATTTGCGCTTGGAAAACCATTGCCGCCTGATTTTGGTCAGCAGCTTGGTGGCGTCAGTCTTGTCGAGCAGGATCGCGCGGGTCGACCAGCGGTAGGGAAATGCCAGCCGGTTCAACTCGTCAAGCAGACCCGGCGTGGTCGCTGTCGGAAAACCAACGACGGTCAGTATGCGCAGATGTGCCTCTCCGAGACGTGGCTCTAATCCGCCGGTGAGCGGTTGATCGGCCAGCAGCGCGTCGAGATACATCGGCGTCTCGGGCACGCGGACGCGATGGCGTTTGGTCGAAACACAAGAATGCAGATAGGTCAGCGTCTCGGCCGCGCCGAGCCAGCCGCTTTCGGGCATGAAGCCTTCGATGAGCTGAAGCACGCGGTCGCTGCGATCTACGAAACCGCGCAGGATTTCATGCGCATCGACGCCGGATTGCGCGCGGCCCTCATAGAGCCAATTTTCGGCGCGAGCGGCGTCTTCCTCTGGCGGAAGATAGAGAATGGTCAGGAAGTAGCTGGATTCGAAATGCGATCCCGCTTCCTCGAAGTCGGCCTTGCGCTCCGCATCGACCAGGGCGGACGCGGCGTCGGGAAACCTGCTCGCGGGATAGGTCGCTGCCGCATGGCGTTGGGCTTCGACGAAGATGGCCCAGCCGGAGCCGAGACGACGAAAGGCGTTGTTGAGCCGACCGGCGACAGCGACCAGTTCGGCTGGCACGGCGCTATCAAGATCGGGACCGCGGAAGCGCGCGGTGCGCTGGAAAGAGCCATCCTTGTTGAGGACGACGCCTTCGCCAGCCAGGGCGACCCAGGGCAGGAAATCGGCAAGGCGGGTCGCTGTGCGGCGGTATTCGGCGAGGTTCATCATGATTTCACCTCAGACGCTCAAATGGCCAGGGATGCGCAGATGCCTGCGCACCACATCGACAAACATCGGATCGCGCTTGGCCGCCCAGACCGCCGCGAAGTGGCCGACGGCCCAGAGGCCAAGGCCGACGAGCCAAAGGCGCAGGCCAAGGCCCAAAGCGGCGGCCAGCGTGCCATTGAGGATGGCGATCGCGCGCGGCGCGCCGCCGAGCAGGATGTGCTCGGTCAACGCCCGGTGAACTGGAACGGAGAAGCCCGGCACTTCGCCGGCGCCGTCATGGAGCATTGTCATCAGACGAGTGCTCCGCCACCGAAAGAGAAGAACGACAAGAAGAACGAACTGGCCGCAAAGGCGATCGAGAGGCCGAAGACGATCTGGATCAGCTTGCGGAAGCCACCCGATGAGTCGCCAAAAGCGAGCGTCAGGCCCGTGGTGATGATGATGATCACCGCGATGATCTTGGCGACCGGCCCTTCGATCGATTGAAGAATCTGCTGGAGCGGTTGTTCCCACGGCATGGACGAGCCGGCCGCATGGGCGGCGGGCGCGAGCGCAAGTGTGAGAACGGTGATGGAGGCGGTCGTCGCGATATGCCGGCGCAGTCGAATGGCATGTTGAATCATGAGGGATCTTCCGTTTGTTCGAGGGTTGCTGGTGTGATGAACGGCGATGGTGTGTCCGCCGCTGCGATCTGATAGTCGCCGTCCGCGCCGAGGCCCTCGATGTGGGCGAGTTCGGAGAGACGGCGCTGCGAGCCGCGTCCCGACAGTACGGCGACGAGATCGATGGTCTCGGCGATCAGCGCGCGCGGCACGGTAACGACGGCTTCCTGGATGAGCTGTTCGAGACGGCGGATCGCACCAATCGCTGAGCCCGCATGGATGGTGCCGATGCCGCCGGGATGTCCGGTGCCCCAGGCTTTCAGGAGGTCGAGGGCTTCCGGGCCGCGCACTTCGCCGATGGGAATGCGGTCGGGGCGCAGGCGTAAACTGGAGCGCACGAGTTCAGAGAGCGAGGCGACGCCGTCCTTGGTTCGAAGCGCCACGAGATTGGGTGCGGCGCATTGTAGTTCGCGCGTATCCTCGATCAGCACCACGCGATCGGACGTCTTGGCGACCTCGGCCAGAAGAGCGTTTGTCAGAGTGGTCTTACCGGTCGATGTGCCGCCCGCGACCAGGATGTTCTTGCGTGTCGCGACGGCGCACCGCAGCGTCTCGGCCTGCCCGGCATTCATGATGCCAGCGGCGACATAATCGTCGAGCGTAAAAACAGCGACGGCTGGCTTGCGAATCGCAAAGGCCGGAGCCGTCACCACAGGCGGCAACAGGCCTTCAAACCGCTCTCCCGTTTCGGGGAGCTCGGCCGAGACGCGCGGACGACCGGGATGGACTTCGGCGCCGACATGATGAGCGACCAGCCGCACGATACGTTCGCCGTCGGCGGGCGAGAGTCGATCTCCGGTATCGGACAAGCCCTCGGACAGCCGGTCGATCCATAGCCGACCATCGGGGTTGAGCATGACCTCGACGATTTGCGGGTCATCCAGGAATCCGGCGATGGCGGGGCCGAGCGCGGTGCGCAACATGCGCGCGCCGCGCAATATCGCTTCGGATTTTTGGTGTGTGCTCGCCACGTCGTCCCCGTTTTTCTTTTGGGACGCAAAGGCGGCCCGTCATCGGGGATGAGTAAAAGAGCCAGAAATGAGGCTACTGCAACAGGGACGAGGGCGTAGTAGTGGGGTGGCGTAGAAAGACAGGTGATCGGCGGAGTTGCGGAATATCTGCAAGCTCTTTGATGAGGCTATTCAGCTTCTCATTGATGGATCATCGGAACCCTCGGCCGGCATCGTGCCGCCGACATCGTCCGGGATTTCTTTCAGGAAACTCTGACCTTTCTGCAAGCGCCGCCCGAGTGTTTCGATGAAGCCTTCGTAGCGCTCGCGGCCTTTGATTTGCGCTGTGGCCTGCGCGTCGTTGGGCAGCGGCGGCGTGATGGTCAACCAGAAGCGCACGAACAGCGCCAGTGTCTCGGCGGTGACACCGAGATCGCGTTCCATGCGCTGGACCTGGCGGGACAGCCGGTCGAGTCTGCGCGCGAAGGCTGCTTCGCGCTTGTCGGCGCCGTCGGGCGACAGGAACGAGGCGACAGCCGCTTCCACGATCGCTGAGCGGGACAGCTTCTTGCGATCAGCAAGATCGGCAATCTGCTTCAGCATCTCCGGCGGAAAATAGACATTCATTCGGTCACGCATGGCTCATCTCACATATCGATGCCGTCGTTGGGATCGAGCGAGACCTGGCGGGCGACACCGCCCATCTGCTGGCGCAGGATGCGCGACTGGCGGGCAGCATCCTCGGGCTCGTCGTCGATCATGATGGCGAATTCTTCGGCGGGCTTGGGCGTGCTGGTTTCCTTGGCGATGGCGACGTGTTCTGGAAGCTCAGGTTCGCGGCGAAGCCCGCTATTGGCGGCATCGCCTTCAACATTCTCGATTTCTGTCAGCAGCGCGGCATTCTGCGTTTGCGGTTTGAGCGCGGACCAACCGTCCGCGTGAGCAGAGCGCGGAAGCGCGGTGAGAGCGGGCGGCGGCAGGATGCGTTCCTTGAAGCGTGCATCCTCATAGTAGCGCGCCTTCTTCGCCCGAACCGGCGGCGTCCCGGCGATCATCACAATCTCGTCGGCGGGCGGGAGCTGCATCACCTCGCCGGGCGTGAGAAGGGGCCGCGCCGTCTCCGAACGCGAGACCATCAGATGGCCGAGCCATGGTGACAGCCGGTGGCCGGCATAGTTTTTCATCGCCTTCATTTCGGTCGCGGTGCCGAGCGCGTCGGACACGCGCTTGGCGGTGCGTTCATCATTGGTGGCGAAGCTGACGCGCACATGGCAATTGTCGAGGATCGAGTTGTTCGCGCCATAAGCCTTCTCGATCTGGTTCAGCGACTGCGCGATGAGAAAGGCTTTCAGACCATAGCCCGCCATGAAAGCGAGGGCTGACTCGAAGAAGTCGAGGCGGCCCAGCGCCGGAAACTCGTCGAGCATCATGAGGACGCGGTGGCGGCGGCCTTTGGCGTGAAGATCTTCGGTCAGACGTCGGCCGATCTGGTTTAGCACGAGGCGGATCAGTGGCTTGGTCCGGGAGATGTCGGAGGGCGGCACGACGAGGTAGAGTGTCGCGGGACTGGCGTTCTCAATGAGATCGGCAATGCGCCAGTCGCAGCGGCGCGTGACCTCCGCGACGACTGGATCGCGGTAAAGACCCAGGAACGACATGGCGGTGGAGAGCAC
>JAWXCP010000128.1:0-33146 GCA_034408685.1 Hyphomicrobium aestuarii
CGCCCGCACCATGCGCCAGATCATCGATGGCGCCCGCCGCTGCCGCCGCTTCGGCTCAGTTCACGCAGCGTTGGCCTGAGCTAAAGGGAGAGGCATGGGCCGGGTGTGGTCGGCGTCGCGCAAGTGGGTGCTGATCTGGCGTCCCCGGCAGGTTTCGCCCTGAAAACCGGTCATTCGGTCATTTCCAATCATCTTGATAACGAACAGCGCTTTCGCACACCAGAGTTGTTTGCTCGTTTCGGCATTTGCCGGGCAATGAACGTGATCTTGCAAGGCGACGGCGTTCCGTATGGCGTCCTCGAAGTCGATAGCCGGTCGGAGGAAGATTTCACCGAGAAAGATATTCCATTTCTTCAGGGTGCGGCCAACATTTTAGGGATGGCCATCGAGCGGGAGCGGCAACAGCGACTTCTCCACGCCGCGCTGGATCGTCAGACGATCCTGCTCAAGGAAATGAACCACCGCATCAAGAACAGTCTCGCTATCGTCACGAGCATGCTTCAGGTGCAGGCAAAAGGCGACAGCACCGCGACTGCGATGGAGCAACTCGAGGCTGCGGCGTTGCGTGTTCACGCTGTGGCTCGGGCCCACGAACGACTGTACCAAACCGACGATGTCGAACACCTGGATATAGGCCGCTACATCGAGCAGGTCTGCACGGACATCGATGAAAGCGTCGGAAACTGTGATATTCGCGTCGACGCTCAGCAAGCCATCATGGTCGCGACGGATCGCGCAATACCGATGGCTCTGATGGTCAATGAGCTGATTACGAACGCGATCAAACACGCTTACCTTGGCAAGGCTGGTTGCACGGTTTGGGTGGTTCTGGCGCGCGAGGATGCCACAATCCGGATCTCAGTTCGCGACGAGGGTATTGGTTTGTCCCCCACATTTGATCTGGCAAAGATCAAAGGCCTCGGCATGCGTCTGTTGCGGGCTTTCGTGCAACAGTTGGATGCGACGGTGGTCATCAATTCGCCATCGGTCGGCACTGAATTCGTGGTGTTGATACCGATGGAAGCCAAACATTGAATGGCTTTGGACAAGACTGATTCTCGCGGTGCGCGCAGTTTCGATTAAGAGGACGACGTCATGCAGTTGCACCAGATACCTGCCGATGGACAACGCATCGTTCGCGTTCTCATCATCGAGGACGAACCCATGATTGCGCTGAGCCTCGAGGATGTCTTGATCGATGCTGATTTCGAGGTTGCCGGCGTTGTTGGAAAACTGGACAAGGCTCTAGCGCTGATCGAGAGCGGCGGCTGTGATGCGGCTATCGTCGATGCCAATCTCGCCGGTGTCAGTGCAAGCCCGGCTGCAATGGCGCTGAACGAGCGCGGTCTGCCTTACATCGTCATATCGGGCTATGCGCCAGAACAGATGCAGGGCAACTTTCCAGGAGCGAAGTTTCTCGAGAAGCCGTGTCGTCCCGATCAGCTCATCAAGATGCTGAACGCGCTGGTGTTCAGTTCATAACACCGAGAGGTGGCACCCACAGGCCAGCATCACTTGGCCTCACCCGGCGGGTCGATGATGTAGCGCCACAGATCGTTCTCGTTGATCTTGGCCTCGCTGCGGGCAAGCCCGCGCACAGAGATGCCGGCTTCATGCACCGTATCGGGCGAGCCGGAGACAAGGGGATGCCACCATTCGAGGTCGTGGCCCTCTGCGACGCGGCGGTAGGCGCAGGTTTCGGGGAGCCAAGGCAACGTGCGGACTTTCGCAGCATCGATCGTCACGCAATCGGGCACATGGTCGAACCGGTTACCGTAATCGATACACTGGCAGGATTTGACGTCGAGCAGGCGGCAGGACACCCGCGTGACGTAGATCTCGTCGGTATCCTCGTCCTGGAGCTTGAGCAGACAGCAGCGCCCGCACCCGTCGCACAGGCTTTCCCACTCGTCGCGCGTCATCTCCTCGAGCGTTTTGGTGCGCCAGAAGGCCAGCGGATCTGAAGGTTTACGGTCACGAAGCTCGGCAAACTGATTTTCTGCTTCGTGCGGCCGCGAACCTTTGGGCCGAAACTGTTTGGGTTTGGCAACCCGGGTCCTTGCATCTGGGGACTTGCCTAGCTGGGCCATTTCATCTCGGGTTCTTGGGGATATCGAACTGTCGTCGAAGGGAGGCCACCGGCGTACATTGGAAAAGTTTTGGGAACGGCATGTTCGCTGAAGGGACGTCAGGCGCAAGCCAACTGGTGTCGCCGAAGGTCCCGCCGCACTCCAGCCGTTGTCATGGTATGTGCTTATCCGAATGGCGAACCGATTCCAACGGTCAGCTTGTGCTGGGTCTGAGACCAGCGGTGGGCCAGTTTTTGGAAACAAGGGTTGGGAACAGGGAGCGGGAACAGGGAGCGGGAACTGGGAGCGGGAACTGGGTCGGGAGTTGCAACCCGTGTAGGCTGGGAATACCACCAGTCGATACGAGGCGGTCCGCCGTCGTCCGGCATCGACCTCCAGACAAGCGCGGCAGAAAACGAGAGCACGCAAAAACCGAGAGCACATCGTGAGCGACTGGTTCCACAAAAAGGGCGACAAGACCAAGCTCGTCGATTGGCTCGGCCTCGACAGCCGCGTCGACAGTGCGGTGTCGGAAGCGATCGAGCGTTCGGGGCAAACCTGGAGCGCATGGTCGAGCTGGTTTGCCCGCTTCCGCCTGACCGGCTGGACACGGCTTGCCAACGAGTTCGTATCCGAGGGCTTTACCTTGGCCGCTGGCGGCGCTGTGGTCATGTTCGCCCTCGCCCTGCCAGCGCTGCAAGAGTTCGACGAGAGCAAATTCCTTACCGGACGCTACAGCGTCAAGCTGCTCGACCAAGCCGGCAACGAGATCGGCAAACGCGGCATCCTCCACAACGACGCCGTGCCGCTTGATGAAATCCCCCGCCACATGATCAACGCGACCCTCGCCACCGAGGATCGGCGCTTCTTCGACCATTTCGGCATCGACCTCATCGGAACGACGCGAGCGTTGATCTCCAACGTCCAGTCCAACGCCTCCGTCCAAGGCGGCTCAACGCTGACCCAGCAGCTGGCCAAAAACCTGTTCCTCTCGTCTGAACGGTCGCTCACCCGCAAAATCAAGGAGTTGTATCTCGCCTTTTTGTTGGAGGCGAGGTTCACCAAACGCGAGATCCTGAAGCTATACCTTGACCGAGCCTACATGGGCGGCGGCGCGTTCGGCGTCGAAGCCGCCTCGCAGTATTACTTCGGCAAGTCGGTTCGCGAGGTCACGCTGGCCGAAGCCGCCCTCCTCGCCGGGCTCTACAAAGCGCCAACAAAATTCGCTCCTCATGTCAACTTGCCAGCCGCCCGCGCCCGAACCGCCGAAGTGCTGTCAAACCTCGTCGAGGCTGGTTTTTACACAGCAGGCCAAGTCCATCTCGCGCGGATCAATCCAGCCAAAGTCGTGGAAAACCGCGCGGCCTACAGCCCCGATTGGTTTCTCGACCATGCCTTCGAAGAGGTCCAGCGACTGGCCGAGGGAAAAAACCAGTTTGTTCTGATTGCGCGCACCACGCTCGACACGACGATCCAGCGCGCCGCCGACGAGGCCCTGACGTCGACGATCCGCAGCACCGGGCGCCAGAAGAACTTCAACTCCGGGTCGCTGGTTGCCATGGAAACCGACGGGGCGGTCAAGGCGATCGTTGGCGGACCCGACTATGGCGAAAGCCAGTTCAACAGAGCGACCCACGCAAAACGCCAGCCGGGCTCGTCGTTCAAGCCCTACGTTTACGCCGCAGCCTTGGAAAGCGGCGGCTTCACGATCCGATCGACCGCGTCGGACAGCTCACCGACGTGCGGGAACTGGTCGCCGAAAAACTACAGCGGCGGCGGCAGCGGTGGACAGGTCCAACTCGGCGATGCGTTTGCACGGTCGCTGAACACGGTGGCTGTGTACCTGTCGCTCAACGTCGGGCGCGCCAAGGTCGTGGAACTGACGCGGCGGCTCGGCATCAAGGGCATCATCCCATCATGCTCGATGGCGCTCGGTGACACCGGTATCACGCCGTTGGAACATACCGGCGCCATCGCAACCTTCGCCAACAACGGCAAACTGGCCAAGCCCTATGTGATCCTCGAGATCACCAACTCGAAAGGCGATGTGCTCTACAGCCACGAGCGCGATGAACCGCCTGCCCCGCAGGTCGTATCGAAAAAAGTCGTCGATCAGATGAACCAGATGATGCAGATGGTGGTGACGCAGGGCACCGGCAAAAACGCCGCGCTCGAGTTCACACACGCCGTCGGCAAGACCGGTACGAGCTCGAGCTACAAGGACGCGTGGTTCGTTGGTTTTACGGGTCGTTATGTGGCAAGCGTCTGGCTCGGCAACGATGACAACAGGCCCATGGACGACGTCACTGGCGGCCAAGGTCCAGCCCCGGCCTGGAAGCAGTTCATGTCGATCATCCACACGTCGATGAACATCCCGACGATCCCCGGCCTCACGCCGCATCCCGTGCAAATCGAAGAGCAGCGCCGCCTCGCCGAGTTGCAACGCAGCGAGCCGGAACTCACCGCAGCTGCCAACGGTCAGTCGGACACGGCGGCGAAGAAGGCCATCAGCGTCATGCCAGATCCGACCCGCACAGCGCTCAAAAAGCTCGGCACCGCGTTCCGTAAAGTATCGGGCCTGCCAGAGGAAGTTCCCGCCAACCCTGCTGCTGCGGCCCCTAAGCCGGCCGCGAGCGAAAACGCGCCACCGGCACCAGCCGGGTCGAGTGGCGGGCAACCTGCGGGCAAGCCTGCAGCGAGCCCGCCCGGCCGCCGTGCGGATCAAGCCCCGGCAGCGACTGGCGCGACCATTCGCTGAGGCGCTGGATTTGGGGGCGGTGGATTTGGGGGCTCGATGATGATCGCATTGACATTGCAGAAGTTGAAGCGATCCGTCTTGACGGCCTCAGCCCGGTTGATCGAAGCTGCGCTGGCGGTTGCGGCCGTGCTTGGTCTTGGTCTGATGTCGAGCTGGTACATGGTCGAGGCTGGAACCCGCCTCACAACCGAGCGCGTCGGCCCTTGGGTGACATGGACGTCAGCGGCCAAACCCGACGCCGACCCGTACACGCGGGCCCATTTTGCCGGGTCTGGTACACTGGCGGTCAGCACCGACGTGCAACGCACCTTCGTTGCCAAGAGCGACAGCGACGGTGAGCGGCTGACATCGTCCTGCGAATACCAAGTCGCAGGCAAGCTGCCGCAAGCCGACTGGTGGAGCATCGTCGTGTTCGATGCCGGGGGCATGCTGATCTCTAACCCGGCCGGCCGGCACGCTTTCACCAGCCAGACGGTCGCGGTGGCATCGAATGGAGCGTTCACCGTCACGCTTGCACGCGAAGCCCGTCCCGGGAATTGGTTGCCAACGCGCGGTGCCGGGCGGATATCGATCGTGCTCACCGTGATCGAACCGCGCTCTGGAGATGGCTTTGCTCGCGCGAGCGATGGCGGAGACTTGCCCACGATCGGGAAAATCAGATGTCGATAGCCGGTACGGCGACGTCTATCGTCGGCACGATCATGGCGCCGATCACGCGCCGTTTACGGCTGCTGCTCGTCATCGTGCTTGCCGCAGCGATCGTCCACATCCTGGCGACCTATGCTGCGCCGATGGTGTCAGGCCGGTCACCGTATTCCGTCCTTCGCAAGATTGCGGGAAACGGCGAACACGCGTTTTCAGTGCTCCCGGCGGTGACCGCCAAAAGCCAACCGCTCCCGTTTCTCGGGCCGGATTTCCGATATGCGGTATGTCCGTTCAATACAGGGCAGGGCGTCGTAAACGTGACCGCGAAGCTCGGTGGCCAGGGTTGGTCGCTGAGCTTGTACACGCCGCAGGGCGACAATTTTTACACCGCCGTTGGCCAGGATGGCCCTCAGACCGAGATTGCGTTGCAGCTGACGCCGATCACCAACCGGTTCTTAGGGCTGACACCTGAGGCTCAAGGGCGGGCAGCGGAGGTGCAAAATATCTTGGCGATACCGGCCCGGCTGGGAATTGTCGTGCTGAGAGCTCCAGACCGGGGGATAGCTTTCGCCAACGAAACCGAGGCCATGCTCCGGCGCGCCACATGCGTTGTGACGCCATTCTAGTCAGTCACGATCCCGATTGTCCGCACAGCTCGACCATCGGCTTAGCTCAATCGACAATTTCGAGAATATCACGCTGTGGTTGCGGCGGGGGCGCACCCGGCAGCCGCTCGTAACGCACACCCGTAAACAGCAACACCATGGCCGATCCCCTGTCTACGACAGTGCTTCCTGCGCCAGTGCTTCCTGCGACAGTGTCTCCTCCGACAGTGTCTCCAACGGCTGCTTCGCCGCCAGCAGGACAGGTCGTGCCGCTGATGGTAACAGGCGCCCGCGTCTCATACGCCGGTCGTCCGCGTGTCTGCCGCAATATGTCGAGCTTATAGATCGCCGCCATGGCAAGGCCCATCGAATCGCTGATAAAATGGCATCCAAGTACCGCACCTGGACGATCAACGCAGACCGACGAACAAACTCTATCTAGAAAACGGACAATTTGATCCGTGCACAGCAGCAACCCTGTGCATGGAGTCGTTAACAGGTTATTAACAGTTTGGGATCTGCGTAAGGCCCTTTAAAAGTCCGACGACACACTGTGGCAAACACGCATCATTTAGACGCCGTTGGTCGGCGTCGGCTGTAACATAGCCCGTTCACGTCTGCTTGAGTTCGTCACCCAGCATCGGGTCGCCGTCGGGCTTCTCAACTTCGATCACCCACAGGTCGCTATCGAATCGCTGCTCGCGGGCGAGTGCATCATCGACCTGTGCTTCGTCCACAGCGGCGCCATCGAGCAGAGCAACGAACGCCCGGCCGCCGTCCCTTGTCTCGAACCCGGCATGGGCCGGACCGAACACGCGCGCCATGCGATCACGTCGGATGACTTTGACAAAGATCGCGCCAGCCGTGTTGTCGCCATGGCGAACGACTGCCGCGAAATGTCCATCCGCCATGACCCGGCGCAGGAACGCTTTCACCCAAAGTTCGCTCGTGATCCGCATGGCAAGCCCGTTAGAGTGCATCTGGAAAAGTGGGAACCGGTTTTCCGAAAAGAAGCACGACAAACCAATAAGTTAGAGTCCTTCCGCGATTTCATTTAAAGCGGAAGGCCTCTAGCCCGATCACCGCGACGTGGCGAGCCCTTTGACGGCAGCCGCGCGGTTCATCGCCTGCATCAAAGTCGCCGAGATCCGACCGGTTTCTGCCAGTTTGGTATCACGTTCGAAATTTCGGATGGCGGCGGCCAGATCGCGGCCACCGTGACCGCTTTGCATTGGATAACCGAGCCGTGACAGCTTGCGCCCGATCGCGTCCATGACACGGGTCGCGTTTGGACTAGGCGGCGCGTCAAGCCGGGACGGTCGGCCTGCCGTGCCGAGGATCAGGCCCTGAAGAACGCCCTCGCTGGCCTCCGCCGTCAGCGGCAGACCGTGGTCGTGCTCAAAGGCTAAAATCGCGCACTCGATGACGAGCGGGCCAGCATCGGCTTCGGTGCCGGAGAGGTAGCCACGCGTATAAAGCTCCCGGATGACGCCCTGGCGCACTTCGGGGCGCAAGGACGATGTGCCCGCCGGCGGCGTGGCGCTGGCCTGCGTCGCTGCCTCCGGCCTAGACTGCCCGCTCTGAGGATGCCAACCGTGAACCTTCTTGTCGCCGCTAGCGGGCGACGCGATAGACATGCCCCGCTGCGGTTGCAGCAGAAGGATGTTGACCATCGCAGCTCCTGCCAACACGGCAAACATCGATAATCCGGTGATCAGGCGTCGCGCCGTCATCGCATCTGTCTCCAGAACATGCCGCTGACCCAATTCATCGGCAGTGCGCGTAAAGATGATGTAACTATCTCAATCGAACCTTGCCGATGGCCGGACCATCGGCTGGCGCAACGGACGAGGACGCGCGGCACGCATATGGCAACCGATATCACGATCGACGGAATAGAAGCCGACTTCGACGTCCTCGACGACTGGGAGGATCGCTACCGCTACGTCATCGAACTTGGCCGAAAACTGCAGCCTCTACCCGCCGCCGACAAGACCGACGCCAATAAAGTCCGTGGCTGCGCCAGCCAAGTGTGGATCAAAACACAGGCGACCGGGGCAACGGATGGCGATGTTGTGTCAGCAAGCGGCCCCGTGCTGACGTTTGCCGGTCAGAGCGACAGCCATATTGTTCAAGGGCTGATCGCAATCCTGCTTGCCCTCGTCGACAACAAGCCCGCGTCAGACATCGAGGCCATGGATATCGCCGCGAGGTTCGCCAAGCTCGGCCTCAAGGAGCACTTGACGCCACAGCGCTCGAACGGCCTCGCCAGCATGGTTGAACGCATCAAAGCTGACGCAAGGGCGGCACTTGCCGCCACACCGGCAGGTTCGTAGCCACGACGCGTTACGCCCGCCGCCAGCCCGGCAGTTCGCTGGCAGCCTTCAGCCGGGCAAGCTTGACCGCCCGTTCGACGGCCATCTCATAATTGGTGGCAAGCAGCCGCTCCGGCACCCGTTCGCGGAAGAAGTCGGCCCACAGGAATTCGGCGTAGGGCGTCCGCGTTTTGGCAAAGCCTCCGGCCAGCCGCACCGACCACGCGAGGTCGCGAAAGCCGTCCTCGGCGAGCCCATTGAGACGACGCGGCAATCGCGACAGCGCGACGCGGCGACCCGAGGCATCGAACGGATAGACCCGCCCGTCGGTCTCCATGCGCCGCCAGAACGAGGCGACCGGCAGCACGGACAGGTCTTCGATCACGTGGACGTAGGCCATCTCGATCTCGGACTGCCACAGGGCAAGACCGAGATGGTGGTGGTCGATCATGAACAACTGGCCGCCAGGGCCACGCACCGACGGGATCGGCTTGTCTTCGAGAAATCGTTCAATTCGCGACCCGTGTTCAAGCCGCTTCTCGATCTTCCGGCGCTTGACCGCGACCGCGCGCATGCCAACGGATACCTGCGTGGGGCGGAGCGTCTCGAGTGATACCAGGATGGGTTCGGCCGGAGGCTTTTTGGGAAGCGGGAGGCGGCGAAGACGCGATGCGCCAACGGACGGAGGCAGTCGATCGCTGAACGGGTCGCATAAGGCAGCAGCAGGTCGAGATAGGCTCATGGGCAACCACTCACAATGTCAGATTTGTGACACTGAGACAGTGGGGCGCCAATGGTTAATGTCGGGTAAATCGCTGGCCGGTCGATGATGGAGACCTTCGCCTGTTCGCGCTTGCCTCGCCACTCATGACATGACAGCTTGCCGCAGAACAAAAACTCATAATCTTGAGCGGAGAGCTGGCGATGAACGAAGAGCCCAAGCGCGAGACGTTTCATGGTGCCTGTCCGCACGACTGCCCAGACACCTGCGCGATGGTCTACGAAGTCATCAACGGCCGCCTGAGCGACGTCCGCGGCAACAAGGACCATCCGTTCACGCGCGGCGGATTATGCGTCAAGCTCAAGGACTTCCACGACCATCACGCCAACCCCGATCGGCTGATGTATCCCATGCGCCGTATCGGGCCGAAGGGGTCGAAGCAGTTCGAGCGCATCACCTGGGACGCGGCCATCGCCGAGATCGGCCGCCGTTGGCGGGAGATCATCACGACTGACGGTAGCCAGGCGATCATGCCCTACAGCTATCTCGGCAATATGGGGCTCGTGCAGGGCATCAATTCCGGCGATCCGTTCTTCAATCGCCTCGGGTCGACGGTCAACGAAAAGACGTTCTGCGCGTCTGGTTCGTCGACGGCATGGCTGCTCACGGTCGGTCCAACCGGTGGCGTCGACCCCGAAAGCTTTGTCCATGCCAAGTACATCGTGATCTGGGCATCGAACTCGATCTCGACCAACCTCCATCACTGGCCGTTCGTGCTCGAAGCGCAAAAGCGTGGCGCAAAGATTGTCGTTATCGATAGCTACCGCTCACGCACGGCCAAGGCCGCCGACTGGCACCTCTGCCCCAAGCCCGGCACTGATGGCGCGCTGGCCATGGGGTTCATCAACGCAATGGTCGAGCAGGGCCTCGTCGACCGGGAGTGGGTGGATCAGCACACCCACGGTTATGAAGAATTGGCTGCCCGCGCGAGCGCGTTCACGCCTGAGTTTGTCGAGAGCGTGACCGGCGTCAAAGCCGCCGACATCATGACGTTTGCCCGCGAGTTCGCCACCGCTCAGCCCTCCGTCATCCGCTTCGGCGTCGCGCTGGAACGATCGGCTGGCGGTGCGCAGGCGATCCGCGCGGTCTGTGCATTGCCAGCGCTCGCCGGGTCGTGGCGCCACGTTGGCGGCGGTCTGTTGCAGATGCCGCTGTGGGACTTCCCCGTCGATTGGGCGAAGGTTTCGCGCCCCGAATGGATCAAGCCCGGAACGCGCGTCGTCAACAATCTCAAGCTCGGCGCAGCGCTGACCGGCGATATGGCCCTCGACCCGCCGATCAAGTCGCTGTTCGTCTATTGCACCAACCCGGTCAGCCAAGCGCCCGAAACCAACAAGATCATCAAGGGCCTGCAACGCGAGGACTTGTTTACGGTCGTCGCCGAGCATTTCCTGACCGATACAGCCAAGTATGCCGATATCGTGCTTCCCGCCGCAATGGCAGGCGAAGCCGAGGACATGATGTGGTCGTGGGGACAATTCTACTTCACCTACAATCAGAAAGCCGTCGAACCTCCAGGCGAATGTCTCCCGACGAGTGAGATGTGGCGCCGTCTGGCGGTCGAAATGGGCTTCGACGACCCCCAATTCAAAATGACCGATAGCGAACTGGCCGCCCACTTCATCAACTGGGACGACCCCAAGATGGCTGGCATCACGATGGAGCACTTCAAGCAGCACGGGTTCTTCAAGATCGACGTCGGTGCAGCCGATACGCGGACACCACACGCACACGGCCGCTTCCCAACGCCGTCCGGCAAAGTCGAGTTCCTGCTCCATGACGCGACGAACTTCGTCGCTGGCCCGTTCCGCATGATGTATGACGGCGAGCAGTCCGGCGAACCAGTCGACCCGCTCCCGGGCTACGTGCCGCCGCGCGAGAGCCCCGCGTCGAACCCGGACAAGGCCAAGCTCTATCCGCTCAATATTCTGTCGCCCAAGAGCCACGGCTTCCTGAACTCGTGCTACGCGAATGAGCCGCACAAGATCAAAGGACAGGGCGAGCAGTTCGTCATGATCTCACCCTCCGATGCCGCGACCCGTGCTATCCGTGACGGCGATCCGGTGCGAGTACAGAACGGCCGCGGAGACTTCGAAGGGGTGGCCCGCGTCACCGACGACGTGCCTTCGGGCGTCGTCGTCGCGACGCTCGGCTACTGGCGCTCTCTCAACCGCTCGGACGGCTCGGTCAACTCGATCTCATCGGACGAATGGAGCGGGCTTGGCCGCGCACCGACATTTTCCGATAATCTCGTCGAGGTGACGCGAATAAATTGATTTTCAGGTCAGGTCGATGCGCCTGCCAGACGGGGCCGGACGTCAGCGGACGGAGTGTTGGCGCGCTTGAAGTCGTCCACCAGATGCTATCTATCGGGGATCGGTATCGTTTGGAGGCGGCCTGTCGACATGCCAGGAAAATTGCCAAATTCACGAAGTAAACTGCCCCGTTCGGCGCGGCCAACACGGCCGGCACGGCCGACACGGCGCGCAACGTCTAAGGGTCCCGACACACCGGCGAACGCGAGACGGCGGGCGGTTCCCACGAAGTCTCCGGCGGCGAAATCGTTGCCAAAATCGTCCAGCGCCGCGAACACCTCAAGTACCACGAAGTCATCTGGCACCGCGAAGTCATCTGGAACCGCGAAGTCATCTGAAACCGCGAAGCGTTCCTCGATCAAAGCCAAGCGTTCTGGCACTATAAATCCGACAGCCAAGCTGGTCATGCACGGCCGCAGCCAAGCGGTGCGCCTCCCGAAAGACTTCCGCTTCGAGGGCACGGAGGTCCGCATTAGCCGTCAGGGCCGCAAAGTCATTCTTGAGCCAATGACGCCGCCACGGTTCAACCTCGATGCCTGGCTCGCCTATGTGCTGGCGTACGCTGGCGATGACTTCCCAGACGTGGCCGACGACGACCCCTTGCCGCCAGACGACAACACGGGGTCCGACTAGGGCGACAACGGTAGGGGCGCCGCCGCCTTAACTCGGCCGTCTGTGTTGCAGGGGCAGCGCCGTCACAAAACGACGTACCCGTGTCTCTCAATTGCAACCTACCCCAAATCCCGTGCGCTGAACGTGTCGCAGGTGCGCATGTCACCGCTCTGTAAGCCGGTCTTGAACCAGCGCACGCGTTGTGCCGCCGTGCCGTGAGTGAACGCATCCGGCACGATCCGGCCGGTCTGCTTCTTCTGGATCATGTCGTCGCCGATTTGCGTGGCGGCGTTGAGTGCTTCTTCGACATCACCGGGCTCTAAGCGCCGCTTCATCTTGTCGTTGACGGCGGCCCACACGCCAGCGAGGCAATCGGCCTGCAGCTCCATGCGGACCTGAAGGCGGTTGGCTTCGACCTCGCTCATGTTCTGCTTCATGTCCTGCACGCGGCCAGCAATTCCGAGCAGCGTCTGGACATGATGGCCGACCTCGTGGGCGACGACGTAGGCCTGGGCGAAATCACCCGGCGAATTGAACTGGCGCTTCATCTGCTCGTAGAACGCGAGGTCGATGTAGACCTTGCGATCGAGCGGACAATAGAACGGCCCCATCGCCGCTTGGCCGAGCCCGCACGCGGTGCGCGTTGCGCCGGTGAACAGCACGAGTTGCGGTTCCTCGTATTTCTTGCCGAACGCCTGGAACTTGCGATTCCACACGTCTTCGGTGTCGGCCAGCACGCGCTTGATGAACGTGCCCATCTCGTCGGCCCCGGCGGGCGCCTGCGTCTGCGGATTGCGGCCGGGGATTTCAAACGGGCTCTGCTGGGCCGAACGCGGCACCGGCCGATCCTGCTGCGGCATCGGGATCTGGAGTCCGCCGCCGCCGCCCGAACGCAACAGGTCGAGCGGGTTCAAGCCGAACAGCAGCATCAGTGCGCCGATGATGAGCATCGTCGTGAAGCTCATACCGCCGCCGCCGATCGGAAACGGAATGCCCATGCGGCCGCCGAAGCCTCCCGGCACCCGCTGTCCGCGCCGGTCGTCGACGTTCGAGCTTTGGCGATCGTTATCGTCGTAGCGCATGGGACGTTTCTCGCTTGAACTGCTGCAGCCGTCTTAGCTCGCACGCTACCCGTACGCTCAATCCTTGGCGCGTTCCTGATAGCTCCCGTCTTCGGTCGAGATCACCACCCGCGTGCCGCTGCCGATATGCGGGGGCACCATGACGCGCATGCCGTTCGACAGAATGGCTGGCTTGAACGACGACGACGCCGTCTGGCCCTTGACCACGGGGTCGGCTTCGACGATTTCGAAAATCACCCGCTGCGGCAGTTCGATCGACACGGGACGACCGTCGTGCGTCGAGACCGAAACTTGCATACCCTCTTGTAGGAACTTTGCCTGCTCGCCGAGGATATCCTCGCCGATCGAGATCTGCTCGAAGCTTTCAGGCTGCATGAAGTTCCAGCCCATGTCGTCCTGATAGAGGTAATTATAGTTGACCTCTTCGAGGTAGGCGCGCTCCACCGTATCGGTGGTGCGATAGCGCTCGACGTTCTTGATGCCGTCGGAAATACGCCGCATTTCGAGGTGGGTGACGGGCGTGCCCTTACCCGGGTGGATGTTCTCGGCGTGCATGACGACGTAGAGTTTGCCGTCGACGTCGAGCACGTTTCCTTTGCGGATCGAACTGGCGATAACCTTGGGCATGATCGTTTCTCTGCTGACGAGTTGGGCTCGCGTGCGCCATATCGGCGCTCGTTGGCCAGGTGATGCGGGTTCCTGGATCGGCGGTGTCATACTCGCTTCATCGGCCAAGGCCAAGCCCGCACACCGGGCCGCACACCGGGCCGCACACCGGGCCGCACACTGGGCAGCTCACTGGGCAGCTCACCGGGCCGCAACACATCCCGTACCGCGCGGGGCTGCGCG
Organism: Hyphomicrobium aestuarii; assembly: GCA_034408685.1. Taxonomy (GTDB): domain Bacteria; phylum Pseudomonadota; class Alphaproteobacteria; order Rhizobiales; family Hyphomicrobiaceae; genus JANXVY01. Next base: position 14,032 of record JAWXCP010000128.1, read on the forward strand.
CGGTCCATTGCCATGACGATCACACCGTCTGCGTGGTGGGACCGCGACCGCCATATCGACCGCCGTGCCCGTCTCATCGACCGCAATCGAATTAAGGCTGCCCTGCGCGCGTGGTTCGAGGCCGAGGGCTTTACCGAAGTCGAGCCAGGGTGCCTCCAGGTGTCGCCGGGAAACGAGGCGCACTTGCACGCTTTCCGGACCGAGCACATCGGCACGGACTTGGCGCGCCGTGAGCTCTACCTCCACACCAGTCCCGAATTCGCGATGAAGAAACTGCTGGCCGCCGGCGAGGAGCGCATTTTCGCGTTCGCCCCGGTGTTCCGCAACCGCGAGGCTGGGCCCGGGAACACGAACCCCTGGCACGCCAACGAGTTCACCATGCTCGAATGGTATCGGGCGGGCGAGCCGGTCGAGGCGCTTTATCGCGATTGCCGTGAAATTCTGCGGATCGCCGCGCAGACCACCGGACGGTGGGTGTGGTCGGTGCCCAAGCGCGATGCGCCGTCAACGGGTCGGCTGGAGCGCTTCGATCTCGAGACATGCGACCTGCGCACCATGCTGCTCGGTGAGATCGACCAGCTTGCGGTGGCTGATGCTTTCAGCCGTCATGCCGGGATCGACCTTGCGGCGGCCTATGATGGTGACGCTGCTGATGCCTCTCGCTTCCGCGCAGCTGCCGAGACTGCTGGCGTTAAAACGATGCCCGACGATACGTGGAGCGACGTGTTCGCCCGCGTGCTGACCGAGCGCGTCGACCCGCACCTCGGAAGGTGGCGGCCAGAACTGCTGACCCGCTATCCGATCAGCGAGGCGGCGCTGGCCAAACCGGACCCGACCGACCCGCGTTTCGCCCAACGCTTCGAGTTGTATGTCTGCGGCGTCGAACTGGCCAACGGCTTTGCCGAATTGACCGACCCGGCCGAACAGGCCCGTCGCTTTGAAGCCGAGATGGCGCTGAAGGAGGCCCGCTACGGCGAGCGCTATCCCATCGACGCGGACTTCTTGGCAGCGCTGGCCCACATGCCGGAAGCCAGCGGCTGCGCCCTCGGCTTCGACCGCCTCGCAATGCTGGCGACCGGCGCCCGATCTGTGGCGGATGTGCAATGGACGCCGGTGGTCAGCAATTGAACTCCGATCTGGCCGCGATTGACGCTGTGATGTAGGCTGCCGGCATGAACGAGATGGCTCAACGCATCGCACCCGACGAACACGGCGCACCCGACGAACCTGGCGCACCCGACGAACCTGGCGCACCCGACGAACTTGGCGCGCCCGACGAACACGGCGCGCCCGACGAACCTGGCGCGCGTTGGCCGACGACGCGCGCGGCCGAAGGCGTGCCGCGGATCGCCTGGACCGTCGATGATCTCGACCGCATGGTGGAAGCCGGTATTTTGCCCGAAGGCGGCGGCGTCGAACTGCTCTGGGGGGAATTGGTGCCAATGGCGGCCAAGGGCATCAGGCATGAGAACGTGCGCAAAGACCTGCTGCGGTTTTTCATGAAGCGGGCCAACGATGACCTAGATGTTGCCTCAGAACTCGGCTGGCGGCCGCGGGCCAACGTCTACCTTGAACCCGAGCTACTAATCGCACCGCGCCAAGCCAACCTGTCTCTGATTGCAGGCCCCGACGTGCTGCTGCTGATCGAAGTCGCGGCCTCAAGCTTTGCCTTCGACACCGGCACTAAGGCGCTTGCCAATGCCAAGCTCGGCGTGCGCGATTATTGGGTCGTCTCGGCAGCCGATCTCACGACGACGGTGTTTCGCGATCCGACGTTGGATAGCTATGCGCAAACCACCACGTTCGGTGCTAGCGAAATTATCACACCGCTGCTACGACCCGAACTCGCTGTTCGCATGGCTGAGGCCGCGAGCCCGTAGCTGCCCACCCGGGACAAACTCCAGGCTAGATTGCGCCGGATTGGTGTCGCATCAGCGGCATGTGCTCTGCTAAGTCGTTTCCCATGAACACGCTCAAAGCCTTGGCGAAAAACGGACTAATCGCTGTTTCCAGCACCAACGGCTTGGCCCCCGTCGCCGCCCGCTATGCCGTGGCCGTGACGCCGGCGATGGGGGCGTTGATTGCGCGCGATCCCGATACCGGCCGCGCCGTGCTCGACGACCCGATCGCCCGGCAGTTCTTGCCTGACGTTCGCGAACTCGAACACCACCCGGCCGAGACAGCCGACCCGATCGGCGATCACGGCAAGACCGTCGCCCCTGGCGTGGTGCACCGCTACCCAGACCGCGTACTGTTGAAACTGTCCGGCGTGTGCCCGGTCTATTGCCGGTTCTGCTTCCGCCGCGAGATGGTCGGGCCGGGTGCTGGCACGACGTTGACCGCCGATGAAGTGCGCGAGGCCATCGCCTACATCGCCGCGACGCCCGCGATCTTCGAAGTCATCCTGACCGGCGGCGATCCGCTGATCGTGTCGCCTCGCCGGGTGCGCGAGGTGACCCAAGCGCTGGCGTCGATCCCCCACGTCAAGATCATCCGCTGGCACACCCGCGTGCCGATCGTCACGCCCGAACGCATCACCGACGAGATGGTCGCGGCCCTGCGCCCGCCCGTGCACACTGGCGGCAAACCGGTCTACATCGCGATCCACAGCAATCACCCGCGCGAATTGACCCCGCCAGCACGCGCGGCCCTCGCCCGGTTGGCCGATGCCGGTATCCCGCTCGTCTCGCAATCGGTGCTGCTGGCTGGCGTCAATGATAGCGCCGACACGCTCGAAGCCCTCATGCGCGCGTTCCTCGAATGCCGGGTGCTGCCATACTATCTACACCACGGCGACCTCGCGCCCGGCACCAGCCATTTCCGGGTTCCGATTGCCAAAGGCCAGGCTATTGTCGCGGAATTGGCCCGCCGCATGACGGGGCTGGCGCGACCGGCTTACGTGCTCGACATCCCTGGTGCACACGGCAAGGTCGACATTTCGCACAGCGCGCTGACGCCAGATGGCCCAGGCCGGTGGCTGGTCCGCGACCCGGCAGGCCACGTGCATCGCTACAGCGATGCTGCGCTGTCGTCTGCCGGTGACACCACCATGGTTTGACACCGGTCACCCCGTCGATCCATTGATCGGCGCCGGTTCACCCGATATTCGCTTGCTGCGGTGCAGCAGGACCCGTGATGCACCTGTGTCCGTGTGGGTCCGTCTGGGTCCAGCTTCGGCTTCGGCCGCGGATGGTCCGCCAGGAACCGCAAATCGAAACTGGTCAAACAGGTCTTTCGCCCCATGCCCGACGCCGTGAAATCCGCTGTTGCTGCTCTGGGCGTTTGCCACGGTGTCGTCTGTCTGGTGCCGCCAGCCACTGCCGAGCCGACCTTTGCTGGCGCGTGGTCGGCCGATGTCAAAAATTGCCGCGTGCCGCAGGAGATGGAAAACGCTCCCATGCTGATATCGCCGAAGGGTTACGACCAACACGAAGCCCATTGTACGTTTCTCAATCTCGTGAAAAACGGCCGAACCTATCAGGCCGCCACGAAATGCAGCGTCCAAGGCGATAGCCAAACCGGCACGATACGCATCGTCATGACAAACCGGACGGTCATGAACATGAGCCTCGATGGCGGACCTGCGATCAAAATGCACCGCTGCCGCTGAACCAGCTGGTGAGCCGCCTGTCGCCTCGCCGAGCCCCCCTCGACCGACCCACTTGAGTTCAAAGACCGGAGACCGGCCAAATGACCGTGCCCAAAATCAATGGCGGCTCACTCGACGCGCTAGGCGTGCGGCTGAAGCCGATCGTCGAAAGCCAAACATTTCAAACGTTCATCATCGGCGTGATCTTGATCAACGCGGTGACGCTTGGTCTCGAGACGTCGAAGTCCATCATGGCTTCGTTTGGACCGCTGTTGCAGGCGATCGACCTGCTGTGTCTCGCGATCTTTATCGTCGAGATCGTAGCCAAGCTCGTCGTCTACCGGCTCGGCTTCTTCAAGAATGCCTGGAACGTGTTCGATCTCGCCATCGTTTCGGTCGCGCTGTTGCCGGCAGGCGAGGGACTATCGGTCGTCCGAGCTCTGCGAATTCTGCGGGCGCTGCGCCTGATCTCGATGGTTCCGCAGATGCGCATGGTCGTGCAGGCGTTATTGTCGTCGATCCCGGCAATGGGCTCCGTGATGGCGCTCCTGTCGCTGATTTATTACGTCGCCGCCGTGATGGCGACCAAGCTGTTCGGCGCCGATTTTCCCGAATGGTTCGGCACGATCGGCGCGTCGCTTTACACGCTGTTCCAGATCATGACGCTCGAATCCTGGTCGATGGGCATCGTGCGGCCAGTGATGGAGAAACACCCGCACGCCTGGGTGTTCTTCGTACCGTTCATTCTGGTCATGACGTTCATGGTGTTGAACTTGTTCATCGCTATCGTCGTCAACTCGATGACGGAGGTCGATCGGGTCGACCAAGCGGCCAAGGACGCCAAATCGGACGCAGTAAACGCAGCCACCGCAACTGTTAGTACCGATGCGGCATCGGCCACGCTCGCTGTCATCCTCGCCGAAATCCGGACGTTGCGAAGCGAGATTGACACGCTGAAACGCGGCTAACGGTCAGCACCCCTGCGACCAACATGGTGCGGCCGACACAACCATTGTTCCGCGTTCGGATACGGCTTCTCCGCCCGAGTGAATGCTGCTAACATAGGTGCGATTATACTCAGGGGAACCGTGCCATGCCGATTACAGCCTTGTATGCCGCGCTTCTCGCAGCCTTGTTCCTGCTGCTGTCAGCACGGACGATCGCCCGGCGCGGCGCGGCCCAGGTTGAAATCGGCACGGCGACCCGCGACGTGCATTCTTCACGCCTACGGCCTCTCCCAGTCGCCCCACAACATGCCGTTGCGCGTCAGCGGCATGGTGTTGACGCTGACGATGATTGGCCTATCGGCGGGGCTGTGCTTGTGGCTGTCAGCGCCGCTCGCGTTGCGGTTTGAGAACAAAGCAGCAGAGCCTTAAAGCCTGGACCGGCTTGAATGCGCTTGATATACACCCGTCCGATGTATATCAATGGGAAAGGAGCCTTGCCATGAAAGTCGCTAAGTGGGGAAACAGCCTTGCTGTCCGCTTACCCGCTCATCTCGTCAGCGAACTTGGACTGGCGGAAGGCGACGACGTCGAAATCCGTCGCGCAGCAGATGGCGGGTTCGAAATGGAAAAGTCCAAGGCCAGGGACGACTTTTTTGCTTTGTGCGAGAAGCTCGCCGAGAAATCTCAACAGACGTATTCTTTTTCTCGCGACGACGCCTATTCCGTTCGTCGTGGTGGCAACGATGCCGACTAATTATGCATCAGCTGCCTTCGATACAAACCTCATCGTTTATCTCGTCACATCGGACCATACCAAACGCCGACAAGCACAAGACGTTATGTCGGCTGGTGGGCATTTAAGCGTCCAAGTGCTCAACGAATTTGTTGCCGTTGCGAGACGGAAGTTGGCAATGGATTGGGACACAATCCAAAGTGTACTCGACGGCCTCGTTCGCAATTTTGAAGTTCACCCGGTGACGCTGAAAATTCATACGTTCGGCGTCGCCATTGCGAAGCGTCACGGACTGCGCATTTACGACGCATTGATTGTATCTGCCGCCATTTCAGCTGGTTGCCGTATTCTTTACAGCGAAGACATGCACCACGGCCTTGTGATCGACGGCCTGACAATCACAAACCCGTTCCTTTGAGAGCGCTAGTCATTACGCATGAGCCGTCAGCGCTTCTTAGTCACTTTCGTTCCGGCCGCCTTCTTCGCTGGTTTGACCGCCGTAGTAACCGCATCGCCGACCACTTTCGCCCCGCCAAGCCACCAGTCGCCTGGCGCGGTGAACCGCCCGGCTGCGTCTTCGATCGCTTGGCCGGCCCGGAGTAGCGTCGCCTCGTCGAACGGGCGGCCGATCAGCTGCAGCCCGAGCGGCGTGCCCTGATTCGACAATCCTGCTGGCACCGATATCCCCGGCAGCCCGGCCATGTTGACCGTCACTGTGAAGATGTCCTCGAGGTACATCGACAGCGGATCGGCGGTTTTCTCGCCTTGGGCGAACGCCGGGTTCGGTGTCGTTGGCGTCAACACGACGTCGACCGTTTCGAACGCCACATCGAAATCGCGCTTGATCAAAGTCCGGACTTTTTGCGCCTTGAGGTAGTACGCGTCGTAATAGCCAGCCGACAGCACGTAGGTGCCGATCAAAATGCGGCGGCGCACTTCTTTGCCGAACCCTGCGCCCCGCGTGCTCTCATAGGTATCGACCAAGTCTTTGCCCGGCACCCGCAAACCGTAGCGAATGCCGTCGTAACGTGCGAGGTTCGACGACGCCTCGGCGGGCGCCACAATGTAGTAGGCGGGCAGCGCGTATTTCGTATGTGGCAACGAAATATCGTGAATGGTCGCGCCAGCAGCCTTCAGCCACGCGATTCCTTGCTGCCATAGCGCCTCGGCCTCGGCCGACATGCCCTCAACGCGATATTCCTTCGGCACGCCGACCTTGAGGCCCTTCACGCCACCTGACAGCGCCGCCTCGTAATCGGGAACCGGCACATCGACCGAGGTCGAATCCTTGGGATCGTAGCTCGCCATCGCCTTCATCATCATGGCGGTGTCGCGCACCGTCTTGGCAATCGGCCCGGCCTGATCGAGCGATGAGGCGAACGCGACAATCCCCCAGCGCGAGCAACGGCCATACGTCGGCTTGAGGCCGACGGTGCCGGTGAGTGCGGCCGGCTGGCGGATCGAGCCGCCGGTATCGGTCGCCGTGGCAGCGAGCGCGAGCCGCCCGGAAACCGCCGCTGACGATCCGCCCGACGATCCGCCCGGCACCAGCTTGTCGGCCGACTGTTCGCCGTCCTTGCCCGCGCGCCGCCACGGATTGACGACGGGCCCGAACGCGCTCGTCTCGTTCGACGAGCCCATGGCGAACTCGTCGTTGTTGAGCTTGCCGAGCATGACGGCGCCGACACCCCACAGATTTTGGCCAACGGTCGACTCGTACGTCGGCGTGAAGTCGCCCAGGATCTTCGAGCACGCCGTGGTCCGCACACCAAGCGTGGCAAACAGGTCTTTGTGCCCGATCGGCAGACCTTCGAGATCGCGCGCCGTACCGTTTGCCAGCCGCTTGTCGGCCTCGGCCGCCATCGCGCGCGCATGGTCGGCAGTGACCAGCACATAGGCGTTGAGCGCGGCGTTCCCCGCCTCGATCGCGGCGAGATGGGCTTGCGTCAGTTCGGCCGCCGAGAACGCCTTGGCGCGCAATCCATCGCGTGCTTCAGCCAGTGTCAGAGAGGTGAGGTCGGATTGAGCCATCAGTGTGCCGGTCGCAGGAGTTTAGGCGCCGAGCGCCGGAAGCTAGAATGCGGAGTTGGATCGGATATTTTGGAAACGGCGGGCAATCGATCCTTAAGCCGCAGATAAGATTTCGTGCGCAACGGCGCGGGCCGCTGCTTCAGGCTGACGTGGATCGAACGTGTGGATGTTCGAATTCAGAAAGTCTGCTGGTGAATCGGAAATTGAATGGGTGTCGGGCGACATGACGATAACCGGTTTGTTAGAGGCTTCCGCCATGCCAATTTCATAGGTCAACCAGCCCTCGCCAGCTTTGAAAGGTGAACCAAGTACCACGACAAGCGCGGCAGACTGATCGAGCGCGGCCCGTACCGCCGTTCGCCAGCTGGCTCCCTGCGCGATCTGGGTGTCCGGGTCCATCGCCGCCAGCCCAGCCCTTTGGAATTCCGCAGCAATTCGGCGTGCCAGATCGGTGTCGCGGTGATTGTAGGATAAGAAAATTCTCTCAACCATGGTGAGTTCTCACACGTTGCGCCAATTCCACAAAGTATGCATCGAGCGCGTTGATGTCGACAATGTTCATGTCTTCCATCGGTCCGAGCCCGTCTCCATCGCGCCTGAGTTCGTTCAGCGTCACCTTGTAGAAGACACAGACGATCCGCTTATCCAGTGCGTCGGCCATGCCGATTGTGCCTGACCCAGGCCCGGCTTGCCGGCCGGGCGGTAAGTGACTGGACTTAGCTGCCCGTGCCATGAAGCTATTCCACGACCTTGGGCACGACGAAGAAGCTGTCGTCGGCTTGTGGCGCGTTGGCTGTCACCTGGTCGGCGATCCCGCCGTCGGTTACCACATCGCGACGCATGGGAATATCGCGCGCGACGACCCGCGTCATCGGCTCGACGTTGGTCGTGTCGACCTCGTCGAGTTGGCGCACCCAATCGAGCAAGCCCGACAGTTCGCCCTCGAGGCCCTTGGCCTCTTCGGCGCTGACCTTGATCCGCGCAAGGCGCGCAATTCGCCGGACGGTCGCGGCATCGACTTGCATGGGTCCTCGCTCGTGAATGTCGTGGGCAGGCGTTCGGCTCGTAAATGTCGGCTCACGGTGGCCGGTCGGATCGAGCGCGTGGTCTTATCCGGGCACTGCGAGTGGTGCAACACTACCCGACAGGTACCGCTCACGATCGGGTTTGGAACGACGCGGGTCGTCGCGTTCGCCGCCACCGGCGGCACGGCCACGGCTATCTCCCGCCGAGTGATTATCGAACGGCGCATCCCTCACCTCGCCATCGTCGCCATCCTCGTCGCCAGCTTGCACCAGACGCCGCCCGTCGGGGCGCGCACCGCCATCGAACGCGCCAAACAGGAATAGCCCGGCGACGTATCCGCCGATATGGGCTTCCCAGGCAATGGCCGCATCGGCGGGCGTCCCGAGCCCGAACGCGGCTAGCAAATTTATAGCAAACCACAACCCGGTCGTTGTCTGAATGCGCGGGTCGGCCAGCGCGCCGCGCAACGGCTTCAACGGTATCAGCGGCGTCGCCCGTCGCATCAGGTCGCCAGCCAACCGCATCGGAACGGCATCTGCTGCGGAAAACATCAGCCGCAGCGCCGCCGCCATCAAACCGGAGATGCCCCCTGAGGCTCCGATCATGGTTGCGTCCCGGTCTGTGTTCATCAGATAAAACAGGCCAGCGCCGGCAGCCGAACACACCGCGATAAAGGCAAGCACACGGAGCGCACTGCCGCGCCGGGCAACGAACCCGCCGAATGCCAGCAGCATTCCGACGTTGATCAACAAATGCGTCACGTCGCCATGAATGAAAAAGTGCGTCACAGGCGACACGATCGCACTGATCAATCCACCGGGAATGTCGGGCGCGCGCGGGTCGTAGCGAAGAGGTACAAAACCCATGGCGCCGACCAGCCAATCATCAGCTGCGGGCGAAATGATCTGTCGCAGCACGTGAACCGCGATGATCGCCAGCGTGAGCCAAACGATTATGGCCGGCACGTCCAGAAACGGTTCACGCCGCAGTTGTACAGGCTGCCCGTCGGTCATTCACATCCCCTGCCAGCGCCCATGTCGTGCCTTGGTGGCCATCGTCACTCTCGGTGGCATGTTTTCTGCTGACCTCCAACGTCGAACTCTGAAGGGGGGCAGGCAACGCCGTCTACCAGCACATCGGCTGGACGGGTCTGTCTGCAAAACTTGATGAACGGGTCACAATGAAACAATCGCCACCCGATGCTCTATACGCCTACTGGACAACGCTGCGCGGGACAGCGGTGGCTCCGCGCCGCTTCGACATCGAACCAAGCCGCATAGCGCCGCTGTTGTCGCATACGTTCATTCTCGAAAAGCTTGGACCGCGCGACTACCGCTACAGGATAGCTGGCACGTCGATCTGCCAGTTGTTCGGCCTCGAGTTGCGCGAGCAAAGTTTTTTCGACGGCTTTGGAGCCGCCGATGTCATCGCACTCGAACTTGCGCTCGCTGTTGTGACCCGGCGCGGTGGCGTGAGCTGGTTCGAGATCGAAGCAACACGGGCAGTTCCGCCGGTTACGAGCCGCCCGTCCACGAGCGGCACGTCCACGAGCGGCACGCCGACGAGCCGCCCGTCGCCGTTGCGGACAACACGGCCGCAGCCGCCGATCAAACTGCGCGGCGTCCTGCTACCTCTGCTCCACTCCGAAGGCCGCATCGACCGCGTGCTCGGCGCTGTCGCCCTCGAAGTCGCCGACCCGGATGCCAGCAACCGGGCGTTGGACTGGATTGGCCGCGAGCCGCTCGTTGGCTTCCGTCTCGCCGGTTTACGAACAGAATGGCCACGCCCGAACGACAGCGCGGACAATCGTGACCCGGCCATCGCCCTCAGCGGATCGATGCCGACGCCAGCCGTTGCCGCCCCCGCGCTGGAGCTTGCCGGAAAGCCCGCCAGCGGGAGCATCACCGCTCGCCTCGCCGAGGCCAGCGCGCGGCTTGCACCGCCGACAGTCGCAGAAACGTTGAGTTCCGAGGCCCGTGCGGCTCCGGGGGACGATAACAACGTCGGCCATGACAGCCAGCGGCAGGCCCCGTTCAAGCCCCATATCCGAAAATCGCGGATCGTCCGTTCCGACCGCCGCCAATTCCGTGTGTACGACGGTGGCCTCAACGACCCTGCCGAGGCTGACGACCAGAGCCGGTGAGCAGGCGCCCAAGCGTCAGTATCTTGGGCCGCCCCGGCGTGGTTGCGGGCAAGCAAACAGTGCGAATCACATTTCGGCTCGACTTTTAGCGAAATTTAAACGCCGCAAGGGTGAAGATCAGCACACCCGGGCGCCAGCGGCGTCAGCTTCCAATGTGCCATTTGACCCATGACGCTTGATGTTCTGGCGGCAACCCCGCGCCCGTATGTGTTGACACCCGAGGTGGCTGACGAGCACCGGATCTACCGGCGGCTACGGCTGACCCTGCCAGGCCGCTTCATGCGCGCCAACCGCTCCGAATATGCCTGCCAAGTTCAGGATCTCTCGGTCGGTGGCCTCGCAATCCTGACCGAAGCAGAGGTTGCAGCCGATGCCGTGGTCGGTGAACGCATCGTCGTCTACATCGATCGGCTCGGCGGCATCGAGGGCCACGTCGTACGCACCGGTTCAGACCACATCGCGATCGCGATCCAGGCGACACAGAACAAGCGCGAGAAGCTCGCCGCGCAGCTGACCTACATCATCAACGAAGCCGAACTCGACGACGTCGAGGCCCGCCGCGAAGAGCGTTTCCCGCTCCGATCGCGAGCTGCTGTGCTGACGTTTGCCGACGGCACCGCGATGACCTGTTTGATCCTCGATGTGTCGCTATCGGGAGCTTCCATCGCACTCGACCAGATGCCAGAGATTGGCAGCGAGGTGTGGCTTGGCCGGTTACGCGGACGTATCGTTCGTCATCACGAAGAGGGCGTTGGCATCCAGTTCATGGAAAGCCTCGATCTGTCGACTTTGATGGCGTATTTCGGTTGAATTTCAGTCGGTTGTAGCGCGGAGTATAAAGTCATGCGCGTCGTACTAATTCGCGTCGTATCGCGTTGGGTTGCCGTGTTAACCATGCTTGCGCTGCCCGCTCTGCTCCCCGCAGGGGCTGTGGCTGGTCCGCTGCAACTCACCGGCGGACAGGACTACAAGGCCCGCACGATGCGGGTCTACGGTCAAACCGATCCGCCCTACGCGTTCTGGCGCCTGTGCGAGGAGCAGCCGGCCGAATGTGCCAGGCGTCGTACTATCGACAGCCGTTTTGAAGCTGACGAAGCTCATATGGCCGAGATCGACGAGATCAACCGCAGGGTCAATGCCGCGATCGAACCGGTCACGGATGTCGACCATTATGGTGTTTCCGACTACTGGACTTTGCCCCGCGCTGGCCGTGGCGACTGCGAAGACTACGCGTTGCTCAAGCGCCGGTTACTCATCGACGCCGGGTGGCCGCCGAGCGCGCTCTTGATGACGGTTGTGCGCGACGAAAAAATGGAAGGGCACGCCGTGCTGACGGTCCGCACCACGCAGGGCGACTACATTCTCGACAATAAGACCGACGATCTCAAACTCTGGAGCCGCACCAACTACCGCTATGTGATGCGCCAGTCGTTTATAGACCCCAAGTCTTGGGTTGCGCTCGATCCCGCCCAATCGCCCATCCTACCACCGATCGCCGGGGTTCAACTGCCGCAGTAACCGCAGTGTCCTGGGAAAGGGCGGTCGAACTGGCTCTTAGTCACCCGCCCACAGGTTGACCGTTTGTAGTTTGAGACCTGACGCGTAACGCCGCCAGTGCTGTTTGTAGTTCTTGGCACCGCGCGTAATGCGCGGTATGTCGGCATCCGTGACCTCGCGGACGACCTTGCCCGGCGCACCCATCACCACCGAGCGCGGCGGGATTTCCTTGCCCTCGGGGATGAACGAATTCGCCCCGATCAGGCAACCCTCACCGATTTTTGCACCGTTCAGGATCACCGACCCCATGCCGATCAGGCTGCCGCGGCCGATCGTGCAACCATGAATCATGACCATGTGGCCGATGGTGACGTCGTCTTCGATATTGACCGGAAACCCAGGGTCGACGTGGATGACCGAACCGTCCTGCACGTTCGAGCCTGCGCCTATGCGGATCACATCGTTGTCGCCGCGGACCACGGCATTGAACCAGATCGACACGTCTTCGCCGATCTCGACGTTACCGATGACGACCGCCGTATCGGCGACGTAAAAGTTGCCGCTGGCTGGCGTCTTCACGCGGTGCCCGTCGAACTCGTAGATCGGCATGGTGGCTCCCATCGGCGCTCAGGTTGCAGGAAACATTCGAAACCGGCGCGGACCGCACTGCTGAGCGGTTTTTATCCGCTTCAGATTCAGACGTCTTCGAGGTCGATATCGAGGATCGCCATCTGGAACTGATAAGACAGCTCGCCGTCTTCTTCCTCGCGATAGATCACGCCGAGGAAATCCTCATCGGCCTTGCCGATGTAGACCTCCGCACTGTCGGCGATCTGCTTGGACTTGCCAGCCTGCATTCGCAAACGGACTTCGATTTTCGGGTTGCCGAAGCGCTTGCGGAGGAACGCTTCGAGCGTGTTGATCTCGTCTTTGGTCACGGCTGGTCCTGTCTCGGGGGCGGGGGCAGCGCGCTACGCGAGCACACCGCTTACTGAAAGATCGGCCCGCTGATACACGTCCGCCAGCCCCAGCGGAAGGGCGCCAACGGAGGCAACGTCGTCACGGCTGACGATTTCCAACGTCAGGCCTTGCACACGCAATCGCCGGGTTTGAGGCCATGGTTCATGGCGCGGGCCGGTTCGGGGCACGAGGCGGGGCCAACCACGCGCGCTGGAACGCCAGCGACCGTCGTCATCGGCGGCACCTCGTTCAACACAACGCTGCCAGCGGCGACCAGCGAGCAGTTGCCAACGCGGATGTTGCCGAGCACGGACGCGCCAGCGCCTATCAGCACGTTGTCGCCGATCTTGGGATGGCGATCGCCGCCTTCTTTGCCCGACCCGCCGAGCGTGACGCCGTGCAGGAACGAGCAATTGTCGCCAACGACGGCGGTTTCACCGACGACGAAGCCCGTCGCGTGGTCGAGCATGATGCCCTGGCCGAACCGCGCCGCCGGGTGGATGTCGACGCCCATGATGCGCGACGCTTGGCTTTGCAGATAAAGCGCCAGATCGCGCCGTCCGCCATGCCACATCGCGTGCGCAAAGCGGTGGGTGACGAGAGCGTGGAACCCTTTGAAATACAGCAGCGGTTCGACAAACCGCGTGCAGGCCGGGTCGCGATCGCGGACGGCGGCCAAGTCGGCCCGGAAGGTCGTCGCGAGCTGGGCGTCCGAGGCCAACACGTCCTCGAAAGCGCGCATGACCAACCCGGCCGCGAGGTCGAAAGCACCAAGCCGTTGGGCGACACGATGGGCAACCGCGATTTCCAACCGGTCGTGGCTCAAGACGCTGGCATGAACGAAACTCGCCAAAGCGGGCTCAGCCGTCATGATCCGTTCGGCATCGGCGCGGACCGCTGCCCAAATCGGGTCGAGCGTCTCGACATTCGAACGGGTATCGTCGGTCCGTTCGGACTGCGTTCGCTGCGACATGGGGGAGGCTCCTGAGGTCGGCGCGTCGGGGTCGGCTGGCGGTCTATGTTACCCCGGAGGATCGGGGGGCATCGTGAATCGCTGGCGAGCGTGGTCCGTGACATTGAACATAGGCCTGCCAGATCAATGATACCATGTCCGCAACACCGCAGCCGGGTCACGGTTCCGGGCATGGCCCGGCCCCGGATCAGATATCGCGCCCGGGCCGGTCAGCGACTGGGTCCTTGCGCGAAGGCTTGCCAGGCTGCGGCGCTCTCGGCGTCTCGCCACATATGGCCTTGAGCGCGGCCCAATCGGCGGCATCCATCGCAGGGACGGCGGGATACGTGCCCATCGCGGCTTTGATATCCTTGACGCGATCGCGGCTCGACGGATGAGTTCGCAACAGCTCAAAGCCTGGGAAGCCGCTGTCGTCGTTCGAAGATCCACCCGAGCTCGACCGGTCGGCCGTTTTTCCGTCCGCCGTCTTGCCTTCGGCGTTCTTTCCGCTAACCGGGGACGAGCCGCCTTCGAGGCGCTCCATTCGCGCGAAAAACTTTGCCAAGCCTTCGGGCGAAATTCGCGCCGCCTTCAGGATTGCCAGCGCATGGCCATCGGCCTCCCGTTCGGCACTGCGGCTGTAGCTGAGATTTGCCAAGCCCACACCGATAGAGCCGATGTTGCCGCCCCCGGTTCCGCCCAATAGCAGCTCGGCTGCGACCACGAGCCCGACGGTGCGCACGATCCCAGCCTCAGGGTGCAATTCGATGCCGTGACCCATCTCGTGGGCGAGCACGCCGGCAACCTCGTCGGGGCCGGCGGCCTGTTGCAACAGGCCGTTCATCAACACGATGAGTTCGCCTGGCGCGGCAAAGGCGTTGACCACCTTGGCATTCGAAACGGCGACCTCGAACGTGCGTCCGCCACCGGCCGCAGCCGACAGTTTGGCAACCAGGCGGTCCAGTGCCGCCTTGCCAGCCGGCGTCGAGCATGTCGACCCAACTGGCACCATGTTGCGCACCACTTGCTTGCCGAGGAATGCCCGAGTCTGCTGCGGAATGAGGCCAGCGATCGTGCGAGCGGGCGAAAAGTCGATCGCGGCCAGCGCCCCGACCACAACCGCGACACACGCCGCCAGGACCACGAACGGCTGCACCGCTTTCCAGCGCGTGACGGCCCCCGTCAGCTGCGGAGCAGCCTTTCCCAGCGCGCGAACGAACCGGGGGTCGGCAACAAAGACCGTCGCCCCGGCCCGGCGCGGTTCGTGGATCAGCACATCGACCGACTTCGATCCGATCGGCTCGCCGCACTCGATCGCGCCGAGCGGCCAAGCCAGCGGCGTCACCCGTGTCGGTGAGCCGTCATTGTCGACATCAGGCTCGATGACGAGATGCCCGCGTTCAATGCGGATACCGACGACCCAGGACGCAGCGCTTCGCCCGTCGCTGAACCGGCCACGCACCGGCGTGGGAGGCCCCTCTCCGTCGGGCGGCAGCACGTCAGAAGGCGTCGAAATTGAACGCATTGGCGAGACCTTCACCTTTGGCGGCACTGGGGTCGGCGGCTGATTGGATGATCGCCTCGAGCGTCTCGCCGCCGATGACGTCCAACCGACTTATCATATAGTGCGCACTGCGAGCTTGTATCAGGGGAAGCAGCAGCCCGAGGCTTGCGATCGCGATCGCCCAATTGCCAAGCGTCAGCCCGAACAGGCCAAAGCCCGACATCCGCCCGTTGAACTGGATATCGCCGAGCCGCGTCGAGCGGGCAAAATGGTTGAATTGCGCGGCGCGGTACCACGCACTCGTCAGCCCGTAGATCATCATCAACAACAACCCGGCGAAGATACCTCCAGCCACCATTTCGGGCGGCAGCGTCGCGGCGTCTCCACGCGACATTTGCGTTGCAGCCAGCACGCCAGCTCTCGTCGCCAGCAACGGCCCAAGCACGAGCAGTGCGGCCGTGACGAGCCACATGACCAGGTAGCGCAGATAAAGCGGCCCGGTTTTGGCATCGAAAGTAAACCGCCGGTCGCCCAGCGACATGCCGTCGATGAGCCGCTTTTGCAGCATGGTCGACCGCCACGGCACGATCCAGCCCAGCGTCAGCGGGATCAGCGCCAGGGTCCACAACGAGGCCCAAGCGTAGCCCAGCCCGCTGCCATCGAGGCCAAACCGTATGCCGCGCCAGGAGGTTCGCGACAGTCGGTAGCGTTGGGCCCGCCATACGGCGAAGCCAAACAGGAACGCGAACGCGACGTAGAGTACGACTTGCGCAATCGGAACCCCGTCGTTGCCGAACGCAACAACGGCAAATAACGGCAGCATCAATGCCGGCACCGCCACAATCACCAGAGCAATCAAAAACCCATGGAACAGCTCACGTCCCGAACCGGCATACGACAGCGGTTCCCCGTTGACCCGCACCGACGCCCAAATCCGCTTGCGGACCTCGGCTTTGGCCCAAAACTGGTACATACCGAGCGTCACCACGTTCAAAGCAAAGTTCAAGAGCGCCAACCGAACAAGCCCTGACAAATGCCGCCACGTCACCACAACTGGCGGCGTGTGCAGCCGCGCTGGAGCGGTCGCCGTAAGCGGCAAAGGCGTCTCGTAAACAAATTGCCGTGCCGTCATGGAAGCTCGTCCGTCGCCATTCCTGCGGCCAACCTACACGACACGCGCCGATCCGTCCCGCGCGCTCATGGCCTTGGGGTCACGCGACGTGGCAAATCGTCAGCGACCGCACGTTTGCCCCCAACACGTTACGAACGCGGCCGCAGTTCGCCCTTTGGCCGCCTTGAAGCCTGCCTTCGCCGGAACGCGTTAACCGCGATAAACAGCCAATGAACTTGCTTTTGTGCCGCTTTTGATCGCTGTGACTAACTTGCCACTAACCTCGAATGCTTATGCCTCTTTTGAGCCACAAAATCGGCAGACGACAGTGCCATGTTGGAGACTGGCCGCGATTATTGTTTGCGCGATCGGTCAGGCGCGCTTTCGTCAAGCCGACGAACACCGACGGCTGCCTGTTGAAGTAGAGCCAAGCGTTCCAGTATCGTCCCACGGCCGGCATGGGCCGGGACGTCAGACCTCGAGAACGCAGAAGGATTAGGGACCGATGGACGCCAAGACGTTCGACAAATCGAAGCTGCCGAGCCGCCACGTGACGGTTGGCCCCTCCCGTGCGCCGCATCGCTCGTACTATTATGCGATGGGTTTGACGGAAGAGCAGATCAACCGCCCGTTCGTCGGCGTCGTCTCCGCCTGGAATGAGGCTGCTCCGTGCAACATAGCGCTCATGCGTCAGGCCCAGGCAGCCAAGGTCGGCGTCGATGAGGCCGGCGGAACGCCGCGCGAGTTCTGTACGATCACCGTCACCGACGGCATCGCCATGGGTCATGAGGGGATGAAGTCGTCGCTCGTCAGCCGCGAGGTCATCGCCGATTCGATCGAACTGACCGTCCGTGGCCACGCCTATGACGCCCTCGTCGGGATCGCGGGCTGCGATAAATCCTTACCTGGCGTTATGATGGCGATGCTGCGCCTCAACGTGCCGTCTGTATTCATGTACGGCGGCTCGATCATGCCGGGCCGTTACAAGGACCGGGACGTGACGGTCCAGGACGTGTTCGAGGGCGTCGGCAACTACGCCGCCGGCAAGATGTCCGAACGGGAACTGTGCGCACTCGAGCGCGTCGCTTGCCCTGGCGCTGGTGCCTGTGGCGGCCAGTTCACAGCCAACACCATGGCCATGGTGTCGGAAGCCATCGGGCTCGCCATTCCAGGATCGGCTGGCGCGCCAGCACCCTACACCTCGCGCGATGAATACGCTGCCGCGAGTGGCCGCGCGGTCATGCAGCTCATCGCCCAGCAGATTCGTCCGCGCGACATCGTCACCCGCCGTGCGCTGGAAAATGCCGCGACCGTCGTCGCCGCGACTGGCGGCTCGACCAACGCGGCGTTGCACTTGCCCGCCATGGCGCATGAAGCCGGTATCGAATTCGACCTGTTCGACGTCGCCGAGATCTTCAAGCGCACGCCCTATATCGCGGACCTAAAGCCGGGTGGCAGATACGTCGCCAAAGATGTGCACGATATCGGCGGCGTCCCGCAGGTGATGAAGGCGTTGCTCGACGGCGGATTCCTTCACGGCGACTGCCTGACCGTCACCGGCCGGACGGTGGCCGAGAACCTCGCCGACGTCGTGTTCAATCGCGACCAGAAGGTCGTCTACCCGACATCTTCGCCGTTGTCGCCGACCGGCGGTGTCGTCGGCCTCAGAGGCTCGCTTGCGCCTGACGGCGCGATCGTCAAAGTCGCTGGTTGCGCCATGCTCGAATTCCGTGGCCCCGCTCGCTGCTTCGACTGCGAAGAAGACGCGTTCGCCGCCGTCCAAGCCCGCCAGTACAAGGACGGCGAAGTCCTCGTCATCCGCTACGAAGGCCCGCGCGGCGGACCGGGAATGCGCGAAATGCTGTCGACCACGGCCGCATTGTACGGCCAAGGCGCAGGCGACAAGGTTGCGCTGATCACCGACGGCCGGTTCTCGGGCGCAACGCGCGGCTTGTGCATTGGCCACGTCGGCCCGGAGGCTGCGATCGGCGGTCCTATCGCGCTGATCCGCGACGGCGACATCATCATCATCGACACCAACACTGGCACGATCGACCTCGATGTTTCGGCTGCCGAACTCGACGCGCGCCGCGCAGCGTGGGTGCCGCGCCAGCACAAGCACCAGAGCGGAGCTCTGGCGAAATTCGCAAGCCAAGTCGGACCGGCACGCAATGGCGCCGTGACCCATCTTGGCGGAAAGGCTGAAGTGAGCTGCTATGCGGACATTTGAGATTTTACGCATACTTGCCATCGTCGCGGTTGTCGGCGGCGTCGTTGCATCCCGACCTGCGGTGTCGAACGACAAGCGGGCGGCACCCGCGGTTACGGCGCAAGCGTTGCCCGAAAGCCTGGAGCGTGGTCTCCAGGCCTACCGCCGCGGCGACCACGCCGCCGCCATCAAGGCGCTCGAAGGCCCCGCCGCCGAGCGGGTGTTCATGGCGCAGTTCGCGCTGGCCCAGATCTACGCCGACAATTCCGGCTCCGAGACCGACCACGCCAAGGCCTACCTGGTCTACCAGGCGATCGCGAACGAATTCTCCGACGTTGACGCGGAGGACATGCGTCGCGTGCTGTTTGTTGCGCGTGCTTTGACAACGCTGGCGGGCTACTTGCTGGTTGGCA
>JAWXCP010000129.1:0-31041 GCA_034408685.1 Hyphomicrobium aestuarii
CCGCCAGCGCCTGTCGTCGCGCCAGCACCAGTGGCACCCGTCGTGACAGCTGCTGCTCAGGCTCCATCAACACCTTCGGCCGAAGCCGCACCGGTGCGGGCCGCGCCGACGCAAGTCACAGCGCCAACCGCTGCCGTGTCGGCAGCTCCGGCAGCCTCTGCCCCGTCGTCCCCGGCGCCTTCAAGCTCATCGTCGACGTCTCCGGCTTCGACATTTGTACCGCGCGGCGTTCCGCCAACATCGGCCCCGCGCGCCGATGCGCGTTCTCCCGACGCTCGGGCTGCCGATACTCGTCCAGGCGACACACGCCCGGGTGGCTATCAGCGCACGGGCTACCAAGGCGACCGCCCGCGGACGGGTGGTCCCGGTGGCGCTCCCGACCGCGGTGGGCCGCGACCGGGTGGATACGGCGGCGCCCGCACCGACGGTCCCCGCCCAGACGGTGGCGGCTATCGTGGCACGCGAACAGATGGTCCACGCCCCGATGGTCCGCGTGGCGAGGGTCCGCGTGGCGATGCGCGCCCGAGCCCGCAACCCTACGATCGGACGCGCAGCTACGGTGCCGGCGCGGCTGGTGCCAGTAGCGCCACTGGTGCTGGCGGCGGCACGTATATGCCCCGCGAAGCTGGACGACCCGGCAACATCGTAATACCCCGCGATCGCCGCCCGGTTGTGGCAGCACCGGCACCGAGCAGTCCGGCGACCGAAATCAAGCGGCCGACTCGCAGTGCGCCTGTCGCCAAGCCGGTCACGGTGGACGACGAGGATACGCGGCGCAGGAAAGC
This sequence comes from Hyphomicrobium aestuarii, assembly GCA_034408685.1. Lineage (GTDB taxonomy): Bacteria > Pseudomonadota > Alphaproteobacteria > Rhizobiales > Hyphomicrobiaceae > JANXVY01. The sequence continues at coordinate 786 of JAWXCP010000129.1, forward strand.
TGGCGGCGCGATCGACTATTCGAAGCCCGTACGTCCCGGCGCCAACAAGCCGCCAGGCGAAGACGCGCGCATTCGCGGTAAGCTGACGATCAACAACGCGTTCGATGAACGCAATCGTGAGCGCTCACTTGCTTCGCTGAAGCGCAAGCGTGAGCGTGAAAAGCTCAAGGCGATGGGCATCACCCAGACGCGCGACAAGATTGTGCGCGAGGTCATCATCCCTGACGTGATCACGATCCAAGAACTCGCCAACCGCATGACCGAACGCGGCGTCGAGATCATCAAGCTCCTGATGAAACAGGGGCATATGCACAAGATTACCGACACGATCGACAGCGATACCGCCGAACTGATCGTGACCGAGTTCGGCCACACCGCAAAGCGTGTGTCGGAAGCTGACGTCGAAATCGGTTTCGTCGGCGTCCAGGACGTCGACGTCGACGCACTCGAAACGCGCGCGCCTGTCGTCACGATCATGGGCCACGTCGACCACGGCAAGACGTCGCTGCTCGATGCGATCCGCAAGACCAACGTCGTGTCTGGCGAAGCTGGCGGCATCACCCAGCACATCGGCGCCTATCAGGTGACGTCGGCGTCGGGTGAAAAGGTGACGTTCATCGACACGCCGGGCCACGAGGCGTTCACAGCCATGCGTGCCCGCGGTGCCAAGGTCACCGACATCGTGATCCTCGTGGTCGCGGCCGACGACGGCGTGATGCCGCAAACGATCGAAGCCATCAATCACGCCAAGGCGGCCGGCGTTCCGATCATCGTTGCGATCAACAAGGTCGACAAACCGCAAGCCGACCCGACGCGCGTCCGCACCGAACTGCTGTCGCACGAGATCGTCGTCGAAAGCATGTCGGGCGATACGCTCGAAGTCGAGGTCTCGGCTTTGAAGCGGACCGGTCTCGACAAGCTGATCGAGGCGATCCACCTGCAGTCGGAAATCCTCGATCTCAAGTCGAACCCGGCGCGTCCCGCCGAGGGCATCGTCATCGAAGCCAAGCTCGAACGTGGACGCGGCCCGGTCGGGACCGTGCTCGTCCAGCGCGGCTCGCTCAAGGTCGGTGACATCGTCGTCGCCGGACAGGCCTGGGGCCGCGTTCGCGCCCTGATCGACGATCGTGGCGCCAACGTTCCGATCGCCGGACCGTCGGTTCCCGTCGAGATCCTCGGGTTCGACAATGCACCCGAGGCTGGCGACCAATTCGCCGTCGTCGAAAACGAAGCGCGGGCCCGCGAGATCACCCAGTATCGCGTCCGCAAGCGCCGCGAGACGCTCGGCACGTCGGGCTCGCCGCGCACGCTCGAGCAGATGATGCAGCAGTTCAAAGACGCTGCTGGCAAGAAAGAGTTCAACCTCGTCATCAAGGGCGACGTGCAGGGCTCCCTCGAAGCGATCATCGGCTCGCTGGCCAAGGTCGGGAACGACGAGGTCGGGGCACGCGTGGTTCACGCTGGCGTCGGTCAGATCACCGAATCCGATATCGCGCTGTCGAACGCGTCGAAAGCGATCATCATCGGCTTCAACGTGCGTGCCAACGCTCAGGCCAAACAGGCCGCCGAGCAGCAGGGCATCGAGCTGCGCTATTACAATATCATCTACGACCTCGTGGATGACGTGAAGCAGGCGATGGCTGGTCTGCTCGCGCCAACCAAACGCGAGACGTTCCTCGGCTACGCTACGATCAAGCAGGTGTTCAACATCACCAAGGTCGGCAAGGTCGCGGGCTGTCTCGTCACGGAAGGTCGCGTGGAGCGCGGCGCCAAGGTCCGCCTGTTGCGCGACAAGGTCGTGATCCACGAAGGCACGCTGTCGATTTTGAAACGCTTCAAAGACGACGTGAAGGACGTGCCGGTCGGTCAGGAATGCGGTATGGCGTTCGCCAACTACCAAGACATTCGCGAGAACGACGAAATCGAGTGCTTCACCGTCGAGACGATTGCCCGGACGCTTTAGTCCGAACCCTTGGATGAGGATTTACCGTGGCGGGTGAACATCCTGGAACTCCCAACACCGGACACTGGCGGCTATCGCTGCCGGTGTTCCAGGCGTTTCGAGACGACCGTCCTAAAGAAGAGAAGTGGGAACTGATCGACGGACGTCCGACCATGATGCCGCCGCCTACGCTGATCCATCAGCGGATATGCAAGAACATAAACCGGCTGCTTGATGACCAACTCGCCCGCGTCAGGCCCGATTGGGCGGCCGACGGCGAGGTTGGGCTGTTGTTGAGCGGCGACGATAAATACAACCCCGAGCCCGACGTCACCGTCATCGATCGCGATGTCGAGATTGGGCAAATTTATGCCAACCGTTTCTATGCCGTCGTGGAAGTTCTCTCGCCCAACGACAAGGAGTGGGCGCTCGAAGCCAAGATCGGCTACTACACGCGACATGAGCACTGCATCGCCGTGATGTTCATCGAGCAAGCGCGCATGGCCTGTCGGATCTGGAGCCGGGGCGCCGACGACGGCTGGTCCGAGACGCTGATTGACGACCCCGCCGCCCGGCTCGTATTTCCGGTGATCGGCGATTTTGGCGCCTTGTCGGATGGCTATCGCCACACGCCGCTGACGGCCTGACCGGCGCGGGCGGCTAAAGTGGTGGTTTTCGGAACCATTGCTTAAGGCACCCGTGACAACCTTGTCCTGGTTGTCACAGCTTTGGTGGGCTCACCCGTGTTATTTGAACGCTCGTTTCAGTGTTTATTCCAAGAGGCGCTCGCCGCCCAGGTCATAGCCGGGCGAACGGTCTTGTCTTTTTGGGAGCGCTGGTTGCACGCAATTGTCGGCTTCATTTTTGGCTTGCTGGCAGTCATGATCATTAGACTGACTGACGAAATTCCAAGTGAAATAGCTTACAGCTTCTCAATATGTGTCCGATGTCTCCTGGTTGCGGCAAGCTTAGCCTTGCTGGCAGTAACCTACCAGTTCGTCGCGGTCCCACTGACCAACACATGGATTTCACGGTCGATAAATCGACGTCAGCCCCCGATCACCTGGGTGGTGAAGGCCACGGACACAGGAATTGCGTGGCGTCACTCTGAATCCGCCATCGAGTTAAACTGGTCTGGCGTCGAAAGACTCGTACTGACCGATGATTTCCTAATGTTGGTGCATCAGATGTCGCTGTTTTATTTGCCCCGGAGGATCTTCAGCGATCAAGATGAGCTCCGGGCATTCGTTGATGATGCGCTCAACCGTATCCAAACTGATGCGAGACAAAAAAGTTTAGAGGATGGTGGGCTACGTCGCTTACGCGCGACAAAGACCTAAAGACCCGTTGTAATTGTACGTCAGGCCCGTATTGCGCCGGTTGCAGCCCGCGACTTCTCTTCGGCTGCCGCAGCCAGTTCGTCCATGTGGCGATAGCACAGCCACACCGCGAGCAGGCCAAAGGCGATCCCGCCGGTCATCCATCCCGCCAAGGCGCCGCCGGCCCCTCCGATCCAGCCGCCAGCGATGACGAACGGGACAGTGCCAACCGTCGCGCGGGCCCAGTTCAAAACGGTCGATAGCGGAGCCCGGCCGAGCGTGTTGAACGCGGCATTGGCAACGAACAGCGCACCCAAGAACACGAACAGGGGCGACAGCCACCGGCAAAACAGCACGATGAGCGCTGCGGCGTCTCCGCTGGCCCGAACCGACGCCGCGATCCCTTCGGCAAATATCGCAAGTGGCAACCACGCGGCAACCGTGAATGCCGCCGTGACCCATAGCGACAGCGTAAACGCCCGCCGCATGCGGTCCATCTCGCCGGCCCCATAGTTCTGGCCAAGAATTGGCCCGATCGAGCCCGACAGCGCATAGATCGCCCCGAACGCGACTGGCACGATCCGGCCAATGGCGGTCCAGCCGGCAACCGCTCCGTCGCCATACCCGGAGATCGCGGCCGTGACGAAAGCATTGGATGCTGGGGTTGCAATGTTGGTCAGGATCGCTGGCACGGCGATCGCCGAAATCGTCGCCACATCGCCAAAAAAAGGCGTCCAGCGGGGCTGCCCTGCAAGATCGTGGACCCGCATGACGCCGTAGAGCCCGACGGCCATCACGGCGATCCGCGATAGCACGATGGCATATGCCGCGCCCGTCAGGCCAAGATCGAGGGTGAAGATCAGGAGCGGGTCGAGCGCAATATTTACGACGGCACCCATGAGCGTGACGTTCATGGCGCGGCGTGCATCTCCGACCGAACGCAAGATGCCGGTGGCCGACATGCCGATGGCGAGCGGCAGCAGTGCTGGCAAGACGATCGTCAGGTAGCCCATGGCGAGGTCGTGCGTTCGCCCGGTGGCGCCCATCGCGGACAGGAAGTAGGGCGAGGCCAGCAGCGTGCCGAACCCGGCGATGGTCGACACCACTGCGGTTGCGATGAGGCAGTGGGTGGAGAGGCGGCGGGCCTTCTCCCGGTCACGGGCGCCGATCGCCGGTGACACCAGGGCCGTCGTGGCGATCGACAGGCCGATACCGATCGAGATCGTAAAGAACACGATGGAGCTGGCATAGCCGAGCGCGGCGATGATCGTCTCGTCGCCGAGCTGGGCGAGAAAGATGAGGTTCGCCAGTTCGCCGATAAAGATGGCGACGAGGCCGAAGGCGCCGGTTCCGGTCATGATCAGGATATGACGCAGCAACGAGCCGGTCACGAACACCGCAGCCACCCCGGGTTGCGTCCGTCCGGGTGCGAGACCGGGTTGCGTCCGTCCTGGTGCGAGACCGGGCGGGTTGGTGGTGGTGGCCGATTGCGCCGCCGTCGCGCCGCTTTCCAGCGAACGGGCGTCCGGTTCTGTGTCCATCATGCGTCCTCTAGACCCGCCGCCGCGACTTGATCGCCGCGGCCAGCGTGCCTTCATCGAGATAGTCGAGTTCACCGCCGATCGGTACGCCATGGGCGAGCCGCGAGACGGTGACGTCCGGGAAGGCGGACAACCGCTCGCCAACGTAGTGGGCGGTCGATTGGCCCTCGACGGTCGCATTAAGCGCGAGCAGAACCTCGCTGACAGTGCCCGACGCAACCCGTTCGAGCAGCGGCGCAATGTTGAGCTTGTCAGGTCCGATACCATCGAGCGGCGACAACGTGCCGCCGAGGACGTGGTAGCGGGCGGATACGACGCCAGCGCGTTCCAGCGCCCACAGGTCGCCGATGTCCTCGACGACCACGATCAAATTCGGATCGCGCGCGCGATCCGCGCAGATCGAGCACGGGTCTACGGTATCGACGTTGCCGCACGCTTGGCACGCGACGATTTTTGCAGCCGCGTCGGTCATGGCGGCCGCGAGCGGGCCGAGCAAATCGGCACGGCGCTTCAATAGCGCAAGTGCCGCTTTGCGAGCCGAACGCGGGCCGAGCCCGGGCAGCCGTCCGAGAAGATGAATCAGGCGCTCGATCTCCGGGCCTGCGGTGCGTTTCGCCATGGTGAGAGCCGTATCCGGTCGGTCCCGTCGCGCCAAGGAAATTTGCAGGGAAAACCGTTTGGCGACGGCGGGTGCGGCGCCAAGGTTCGGGATCAGACGGTTCGACTAGACGGTTCGACTAGACAGGCGCTCCTGCCGTGGCTCTGTGCCGCCATTGTCGATAAGTAACCGCCGGTTGGTCGATGGAGCGCACGGCAAGGGCTGCAACGTGCGCGGGGCCGGGCGGCTTGAGGCTCATCAATTGCCACAGCCTGTCGTCGCTGGCCGCTGGCTCGATCCCCGAAACTGTCAGTGGCGCGGTGTTGCCGATGGACACGGTGAAGGTGCGGGTATCGAGGGACAGCCCCGTCCCAAGCGCTTTGAGCACCGCCTCCTTGCGCGTCCAGATCCGGAAGAACGCTTCTTCCCAAGCCGGGCCGTCGGCGAGGCGGTCAAGTTCGGCTGCCTCGTCGGGAGAGAAGAAGCGCTGGGGTAGGTTGCGCGATACCAATCGTGGCTGCTCGATGTCGATACCCACCGCGTGGGTCCGGCACACGGCAAGCGCTGCGAACCCGCCAGCATGCGACAGGTTGAAATGCAGCGCTGAGGTTGGACCATCATCGCTACCCTCGAGCGCTGGCTTGCCGTGGGTGCCCGTTGCAAAAACGAGCGCGTCCGGCGTGGCTCCAGCATAGCTTGCGAGCACCGTGCGCAATCCCGTTCTGGCTGCAATAAAAGCCGACCTGTGCACTTCGCTATGGAGACGGTCTGCGCGCACGCGCTCGTCGGCGCTGATCACCGTGTCATCGAGCTCGGCTTTGGCAAAGTCGAGTGGCCAATACCAGATATCGACCGCCGTTGCGCGCGGCGTCGCAGTCGCCGTGGCTTTGCCCCGCGAAGTCGGCTTGTTTGCGTTCAGCGTGTCCGATGGCATTGCGACATCCAATTCACCCTTTCGAGGTCGTGTTGACCGCTACCATCGCTGAGAAAACGGGTGACCGCTGACATCGAGGGTATTGACCTAGTCAACGGGTCGGACGTTACTTGAGTTCCGGCGTGTAGTCGAACAACCGCCGGTGCTCCTCGATCGCATAGCGGTCCGTTTGGCCCGAAACATAGTCGGCAACGAGGCGTGGTCGGCGCGACACCTCGAGACCATATGCCATCTCGGCCCACCCTGGCGGCATTGCGCCGGGGTCCGCCAGATAGGTAACAAACAGGTCGCTCACGATCCGCTCTGCGCGGCTCATGACACCCATTACCCAGGGATGGCGGTAGACCCGTGCGTAGAGGAAAGCGCGCAGTTCGGCCACATCGGCAGCCATCGGCTCTGAAAACGCGACGATTGCATGGCCCGCATTTCGGATGTCATCGGGGCTATCGGGCGACAAATAGGCAAGGCGGCGGCGGCTCTCCGTGACGCAATCGGCGATCATCACGGTGATCATCCGGCGGGTGATTTCATAGGCCCGGCGGCTGCCATCCCGGGGACTAACCGTCGCGCCAGCCAGCGCGGCGGTGAGTGCCACAAAGTCAGCGGTCAGCCGGGTTGATTTGAGATCGTCGATCGTTACGAGCTTGGCGCGCAGGCCGTCGTCGACATCGTGGGTCAGGTAGGCGATGTCGTCTGAGATGGCCGCGATCTGCGCCTCGGCCGAGGCAAAACAGTCCAAATCGAGGCTGTGCCAAGCTTCAACGCCGCGTACGACTTTTGCTACGGCGGAGGCCCGAGGAACCGGGCCATTGTGTTTGGCTAACCCTTCGAGTGTCTCCCAGGTCAAGTTCAAGCCGTCGAACGCGGCATAGCGGCGTTCGAGCGACAGCACTTGGCGCAGGCTCTGCGCGTTATGGTCGAAACCGCCGTAGCTCGCCATCGCGGTGTCGAGCGCGCGCTCGCCGGCATGGCCAAACGGCGGATGGCCAATGTCGTGGGCGAGCGCCAGAACCTCGGCCAGATCCTCGTCGAGCCGCAACTGCCGGGCCATGGTCCGGGCGATCTGGGCCACTTCGAGGGTATGAGTGAGGCGGGTGCGGTAATGATCGCCTTCGTGAAAGACGAAGACCTGGGTCTTGTGGATCAGGCGGCGGAAGGCGCGCGAATGGATGACGCGATCGCGGTCACGCTGGAACGGCGAACGCGTTGGGCAGTCGGTCTCCGGCGTCATGCGCCCGCGTGAGGCGACGGCATTTGCCGCGTAATGCGCTGGGCGGCGTTCGCCCGCCATCAGGCTCTCGCCGTAGCCGCCATCACGCGGGTTTTCGGCCGCGGCCATCATGTTGAGCGGGCGCAGCGGATCATCGGCAGCGGCGGACAACGCGGGTGAGGACATAGGGAGACCAGTATCGGCTGATAAGGGTTGGCGCGGGTGTCAGGTTACGCGAAGGTCTGGGCGTTACACGCCCGCATGGGCAAATTTGACTATTGCTACCCGGCTCCTATGTTGATGGACGTATGCAACGCCGTCACCCTGGCGCTGCTCTCAAGAGGCGATGCAGCAATGTCGATCCTGCCCATTACTCTATCTGAACGCGCGGCCAACCGCATCCTCGCGATCGGCGCCAATCGCGAGGACGTTGCAACCGCGCTGCGGATCAGCGTCGAAGGCGGCGGCTGCTCCGGCTTTCAGTATAAATTCGACCTGACAGGTGTCTCCGATCCCGACGATGTGGTGCTGGAACGCAACGGCGCCCGTGTTTTGATCGATCCGGTGTCGGTTGGATTTCTCGCCGGGTCTGAAATCGACTTCGTCGACGACCTCATCGGCGCGTCGTTCCGGATCAAAAACCCCAATGCGACAGCCTCTTGCGGCTGCGGCACGAGCTTCACTGTCTAAGGGCACACGCGACAATGCAACTGCGGAGGCGCGGTGGCGCAGCCAAGCGGTCTTTGCTATGGCGGTTGTGACGGGACCGATCTCCAGAAACGTTGACCGGTCTTAGGGGCCGTGTTGAACGCATCGTCGCGACCGGCAATCTTGAAATAATCCTGCGAGGACGAAATGGCAGTGACGCGGAATGCCGCCAATGGTGACGCGATTGACGGCGGCACGAGTCAACGCAACGTCCGGCTAAAAAAGGCCGTTCACCGTCATAAAGTGACCTCCCGCGCTGGCATGTCCGAACGTGTTTTCACGGCGATGTTCTCAGGTCTCGTCTATCCCCAAATCTGGGAAGACCCGGTCATCGACCTCGACGCACTGAAGCTTCAGCCCGGCGAGCACCTCGTCGCGATCATGTCGGGTGGTTGCAACATCAACAGTTATGTGTCGGCTGTTGATATCCGCGTCACGGGCGTCGATCTCAACCCGGCTCACGTGGCGTTGAACAAGCTCAAGGCGTGCGCTGCTGGCAAGCTCCCTGACTACGAGGCGTTCCACCGCTTCTTTGCCGAGGCCGACAGCCCGGAAAATATCACCGCTTACGAGCGATATCTCGCTCCCCATCTCGACGCTACGACGCGGGCATACTGGGAAGCGCGCGACAAGTTTGGCCGCAAGCGCATCTCGTATTTCGCCAATAACATCTATCGCCACGGCCTGCTTGGCCGCTTCATTGGCGCAGGCCACGCCCTTGCTCGTGCCCACGGCCGCGACCTGCGTAAAATCCTGAAGGCCAAATCACGGGCTGAGCAACGCGCGATTTTCGATGCCGAGATCGGTCCGCTGTTCCAAAAGCCGCACATCCGTTGGCTGTGCGAGCGGCCTTCGGCGCTGTTCGGGCTCGGTATTCCTCCAGCACAATTCGAGGCACTGAAGGGTAACGAGAAGCATATGGCCGACGTGCTCTACAAGCGCACGGAACGGCTGTGCTGCGATTTCGATTTCGCCGACAACTATTTCGCATGGCAGGCGTTTGGCCGCCGTTATGCGAGCGGTGGCGCTGGCCCGCTTCCGCCATACCTCCAGCGTGAGAATTTCGAGAACGTTCGCGCGCGGGCGCCAAACATCGAAATTCTGCACCGCTCGTTTACGGAATATCTCGCCAGTCAGTCGGTCGGCACGTGCGACGCGTTCGTGCTGCTCGACGCTCAGGATTGGATGACCGACGAGCAATTGACCGAACTGTGGACCGAGATCGTCCGCACATCGAAGCCCGGCAGCCGGGTCATTTTCCGAACCGCTGGCGAGGACACTATTCTGCCCGGACGCGTGCCGGACGCCATTCTGAACCGCTTCAGCTACGACCCGCACATGTCCCGGGAATGGACAGCCAAGGATCGCTCGTCGATCTACGGCGGATTCCACCTCTACGTGTTCCAGGGCTGAGCGCTGTGGCTTCAGGACCCGGTAGCCACGCCGACCATATGGACGGGATCTACCGCTATCAGCGGTATATCTACGACATCACGCGCAAGTTCTATCTGCTCGGCCGCGACCGGATGATCGACGGATTGGCGGTCCCCGACGGCGGGACCGTGCTTGAAATCGGCTGCGGTACCGGTCGCAACCTCATTCTCGCAGCTAAGCGGTACCCCAACGCCCGCTTCTACGGCTTCGACATTTCGCGGATGATGCTGGCCACGGCAACTGAGAACGTCGCCCGCGCTGGGCTGTCGAACCGCATCACGCTCACCCAGGGCGACGCGTCGAACTTTTCGGGGGAAGCACTGTTTGGCGTCTCCGCTTTCGACCGGGTCTACATTTCGTATTCGGTTTCGATGATCCCGCCGTGGCGCGATGCGGTGCGCGAAGGCTTCCAGGCCGTGAAGCCCGGCGGCGCTTTGCACATCGTGGATTTTGGCCAGCAGACAGGCTTCCCGGCCTTGTTCAAGCGCGGCCTACAGGCGTGGCTCGCCAAGTTTTCCGTCTCGCCGCGCGATGATCTCGAGGCCGAGATGGCAAAGGTTGCGGAGGCGGGCGGCGGCGCACTGGCGTTCCAGCACCTTTATCGCGATTATGCCCGTCTCGGGGTGATCACGCGTCCCCGTATATCGTGACTGCGGCCCGCACGGGTGATCAATTGGATGTAACTCCAGCTTAGATGGGCGCGATGGGCAACAACGTGAAACAGCTTGCTGCCGCGCGTGAAATCGCCACTGAGGCCGCCCGCACGCTCGACTTGGACGCGTCAGTGCGCCTGTGGGACGGAACCCGGTTGCCACTTGGCCAGAACGTCACCGGGCCATTCGAGATCGTGCTGAACTCGCCCGGAGCCATTGGTGCCCTCCTGCGATGGCCGACGCTCGATAATGTCATCCGCCGCTATGTCGAGAAGGACATTGATTTTGCGGGCGGCACGCTGATCGATTTTGGCGAGCAACTGAACCGCTCGGGACGCAGCATCCGCGCCAAGGACCTGAATAAGCTCCAGCTATTGTGGCAGCTGCGGCCGTTTCTGCTGGCTGGCAGCGGCGGCGTGGCAAGCGGCGACCAGGGGTTTGGCGGTGACATCGTCGGCCGGAAGGCGTCACGCGATAACGAGGCCTATGTCCGCTTCCATTACGATCTCTCGAATGATTTCTACGCGTTGTTTCTCGATCCCGAGATGGTCTACTCGTGCGGTTACTTCCGCGAGTGGGGCAACGATGTTGCAACCGCGCAGGCCGACAAGCTCGATATGATCTGCCGTAAACTGAGGCTCAAGCCCGGCGATCGGTTGCTCGATATCGGCTGTGGCTGGGGTGGCCTCGTGTGCCACGCCGCCAAGACCTACGGCGTGACGGCAACCGGCATAACGTTGTCCGACGAACAGCTCGATTTCGCTCGTGACAAGGTCAAGCGGCTCAAACTCGACCACGTGGTAAAAATCGAGCATTGCGACTACAAGTCGATGACCGGGCAGTTCGACAAGGTCGCCTCGATCGGCATGTATGAACACATCGGGCTCGCCAACATTCCGGCCTATATGCAGAAAGTCCGAAGCTTGATGTCGGACGACGGCATCTTTCTCAACCATGCGATCTCCCACCGGGCGCCCAAGCCCGCCATGCTCGGTGGACGGCGCCCGATGCGGCCCGAGCAACGCGCGATCGCAAAGTACATCTTCCCGGGCGGCGAACTCGACGATATCGGGCACAGCATCGTCGCGATGGAGCGGGCCGGGTTCGAGGTTCACGACGTCGAGGGCTGGCGTGAGCATTATGCGCGAACATGCAAGTTGTGGTGTGAGCGGCTGACGGCGGAACAGACCCGAGCTATCGAGCTTGTCGGCGAGGAAAAGTACCGGATCTGGGTCGCTTATCTGGCTGGCGTGTCGTTGGCGTTCTCGCGCGGCACGTTGCGACTGTTCCAGACGGTGGCCACCAAGTCGGCCAAGCGCAAATCGCCACTGCCGCCTACCCGCGCCGACCTCTATCGCTGAGCCATCTATGGCTTCAGTGCCGGATGTGTTATAAAATCTGAAGTTGTACCGTGCGCTTGCCAACATGATGCGCTTGCCTCGCCGGGTGATCGCTGCTCAGCGCATTGTGGACTTGGAAACCATTAACGGTTATCCCATCCGGCGGTTGTAGTCCTCGCCGTCGTGGACTAACACGACATCATATCAACTACTCGCACATGCGACATGGGCGGGGCCGGAGGCTGTATGGACGAGGTTACGACGAAAATCATCGAGATCTTGAAGAAGCATATGAAGGAACCGACCGATGCGATCTCGGCGGAAACCGCACTTGCCGACCTCAAGATCGAATCGATCGACCTCGCGATGATCGTGTTCGACATCGAGGACAGTTTTCAGGTCGAGATCCCCTACAACGCCAACGAAGAAGTCAGTGACTTCAAGACCGTTGGCACCGTTGTCGAACGCGTGAAATCGCTGATTGCCGAAAAGCAGTCGGCGAAAGCCTGACGCTGGCTGCGTCTGCCACACGCTCGAAGATTGGCCGTGGACGAGATCGATGCCGCGTTTTACGCGCGAAAGCACATCAGAGCTTTCGTATGCGTATCGGGCTCTGGCGCGCGCGCCGTGCCGACGTCATGACAGGACAAGAGTATGAGTGAGACCACCAACGGCCGGCGCGTCGTCGTCACCGGCATGGGTGCCGTGACGCCAATCGGCACGACGGTTGACGACTTCTGGTCGGGCGTTCGCGCGAGCAAGTGCGGGATTTCGAAGCTGGAAGGCTTGCCCGAGGAAGACGAGCAGGACCTCAAGATCAAGATTGCGGCCCAGGTCAAAGAGTTCGACCCCAAGTCCCGCCTTCGGCATTTCAAGCGCGACCGGATCATCCTCCACGCCGACCGCTATTCGTGGTTTGCCGCTGCAGCGGCCGACGAAGCCGTGAAGCAGTCCGGGCTGGACGTGCCGTTCGTCAACGGCTCTCGCACAGCATGCATCATCGGTTCGGGCGCCGGCGGTCTTGTCACTAACGAAGTCGCCTATCGCGACCTGTTTCGCCACAAGAAGAAAATCACCCATCCGCTGACGTTGTTGCGAATCATCGGCTCGTCGGCGTCGGCTCACGTCGGTATCGAATTCGGCGTCAAGGGTCCGACCTTCGCGACCTGCTCGGCCTGCTCCACAGCAGCGCACGCTGTCGGGATCGGCCGGGATTACATCCGTCACGGTCTCGTCGACGTCGCCATCGTCGGCGCGTCCGAATGCGTCATCAATTACGGGACGATGAAAGCCTGGCAGGCGCTCCATGTGCTGTCGCCCGAGGGCTGCTTCCCGTTCGACAAGAAGCGCAACGGCACCGTGCTCGGCGAAGGTGCCGGCATCCTGGTGATCGAGAGCTTGGAACACGCTCAGGCACGCGGCGCGAAGATCCTCGGCGAGATCAAGGGCTTCGGCATGACCTCTGACAGCAAGGACATGGTCAACCCCGATATCGATGGTCCGTTGGACGCCATGCGCCTGGCGCTGGCCGATGCCGGTTTGGAACCTGAAGACATCGACTACGTCAACGCCCACGGCACCGCGACGGCGATCAACGACAAGAACGAGACCAACGCCATCAAGGCAATGTTCGGTGCGCATGCCTACAAACTCGCGGTGTCCTCGACCAAGTCGATGACCGGCCACCCGCTCGGAGCCGGTGGTGGCATCGAGGCCATCGCCTGCCTCAAGGCCATGGAAGAGGGTTGGATGCCACCGACGATCGGCCTCAACGATCCAGATCCCGATTGCGATCTCGATTACATTCCAAACGTCGGCCGGGCAAAGCCTCTCAAATACACGATGTCGAACTCGTTCGCATTTGGTGGCCTCAATGCGGTGCTCGTGTTTGGCCCGCCACCGGCGTAGTATGGCGCGGCCATGTTCCGGTTCGGGTGTGTCCCGAAATCGCCGTGCCGCTAAACGAGGGCCGTTCGATGCGCGAGATCGTGATCCGGGTTGTCGACATTGCGATTCGCGCGCGGCTGCTCGACACACCGACGGCCGACCGCATCTGGGCCGCGCTTCCGATCTACGCCGAGGCTCGGACGTGGGGGCATGAGGTCTATTTCGACACCGTCGTCGCCAGCCCGATCGAGCCGGATGCCAAAGCCGTCATCCGGCCCGGCGAGATTACGTTCTGGCCGGAGGGTGGTGCCATTGCGATCGGTTTCGGGCCAACGCCGATCTCGCAGATGGGCGAAATCCGGCTCGCGGGCGCCAGTAACGTGTGGGCCGAAGCCGTCGATGATGTGAGCCAGTTGCGGGCCGTCCACGCCGGCGAGCGGATCGCGATACTCCAGGCAGATAGCTGAGCGCTGGATTGTTCAACGTCCTCGACGGCGCTCGGTTATGCAGCTACGCACACAGCGGCCGCGCATGGCCCGAAACGGGTCGGCTCGCATTGGCCGCAACGGGGATTTGAACCTATGCCTGATCTTGCAATGAGTGCCGTGGGGACGGTCGTGCTCGGTGTGCCAGCCTACGTCGTCCTATGGCTCGCTCTTCGCCGACAGCCGCGCGCAATTTTTCTGTTCGGGCTTGCCCTGATGCTGGTCGGCCTTGGCTATCTCGTTGCAAGCGGTGCGACGGCGTCCATCGGCAAGCGCGCTGTCGATCTTGTGGCGGGCGTGAGCGCGCCGACCAGTAAGCCTTCCCCCGCACGGTGAGCGCTGGCCGACTGAGCGCTGTTCATGATGATTATGTGACAGGAGTTTGACCGCGCGGCCGAGTATGGTATCAATGCTGCAACTTTAACCAGATGAACGCCCGAAGACGTGGACTCGATCGAGTCCTAACCGCCGGGCACTGGGGAACATTGTGGCTGAACCTCCCGATCGTCCGGGCGACGTCAATGCGCCCGACGCGGCGCTCGATGCAACGGCTGGCACACCCGCCACTCCGCTCGACTTGCAAATTGTGTTGCTGCCCCCCGATGGCGCGCCGCAGGCAACCAGCAACGAGGCGGGCTCCGTCAACGAAAGCGGTTCGGCAAACGGGTCGGCAAACGGGTCGGCCCTCGCCAGTGGAATGGGCCCCGCCTACACCCCTCCATCCAACGGCGCTCATCCCTCCAACGGCGCTCATCACTCCAACGGTACGGGCTCTGTCAACGGTACGGGCTCTGTCAACGGTATCGGCTTCAACGGCGCAGGCGCCGTGAATGGCCACCGGCCTGCAGCCGAGCCAAATTCTCGGTCAGCGGCCGCTGATTCCGAAAGCGCCGTCTATGGCGCGCTCGATCTCGGCACCAACAATTGCCGTTTGCTGCTGGCGATGCCGACACGGCGCGGATTTCGGGTCATTGACAGTTTTTCCCGCATCATCAGGCTCGGCGAAGGGGTTACCCAATCGGGCGCACTGTCACGCATCGCCATGGACCGCACGATCGATGCACTGAAGGTTTGCGCTGGAAAAATCCGCCGCCACCGCGTGTCGCGGGCCCGCCTCGTTGCGACAGAAGCCTGTCGTGTCGCTGGCAACGGGCAGGATTTTCTCGATCGGGTCAGAAGCGAGACCGGGCTCGACCTCGAGATGCTATCGCGCCAAGAGGAAGCACGCTTGGCGGTCGCTGGCTGCTCGACGCTGATCGATCCAGAGGCCGATTTCGTTCTCGTCTTCGATATTGGTGGCGGCTCGACCGAAGTCGTGTGGCTTGATCTGACGCGTCAGCGGCGGCGCGGCCCGGTGCCGTTCCTGACGCAACAGGAAGCCGATGACGCCATGCTCGCGTGGACATCGCTGCCTGTGGGCGTCGTGACCTTGGCGGAAACGTTCGGCTCCGGTGACATTACGCCTGCCGTTTTCGAGGCCATGGTCGACCATGTAGGGACGATGCTCGCAGCCTTCGAGCGCGAGCACGGCATCGGTGCCCGCATTGCGAATCGCAACCGCCATCTGCTCGGCACGTCGGGTACGGTGACCACGGTGGCTGGCATTCTGCTCGGGCTGCCGCGTTACGACCGCGCCAAAGTCGACGGATGCTGGATCAAGGTCAAGGACGCGCAGGACGTCACCGCGAGCCTTTTGTCCCGAACACATGAACAGCGCATTGCCGAGCCGTGCGTTGGCCGCGAGCGCGCCGACCTCGTGCTCGCTGGGTGCGCAATTCTGGAAGCGCTGTTGCGGCAATGGCCGACCGAGGATTTGCGCGTCGCCGATCGCGGCTTGCGCGAGGGCATTCTGGCGACCTTGATGAGTGCCGACGGCGTGTTCCGGACCAATCGCCGCCGCCGTTGAGGCGGTGGGGCGCACGATCCGCTTCTGAGATTGCCGATTTGTCTGGCGGCTAAGCCTTGACCATGGCGAGCGGTTTGGCTGCAGGAGCTGGTGGTTGTCCAGCTGGTGCGCCCCCGTTCGTTGCGCCGTTTGACAGCCCGTTCGCCGAGCCGTTCGTGGCAGCCGCTGCGGTTTGCGCGGGGACTGCGGCAGGTGCGGGCTTGGTTCCGTTGACCGGGTTTGATGAATTTGGGGCCGCGGCCGATGGGGCCATGACGGACGACGTTGCGACAGATGGGAGCCCGTTGTGCCCTGACGCGTTCGGCAGGCCTTGTGCCGGCCCCGATGCCATCCCTGGCGATGGCGCTCGTACCGACGGGATACCCAGAACATGGCTCGACATCGCATGAGCGGCGGGCTGCGGAACGGTTTGACGGTTTGGCTGCGCAACGGGAATAGGCGAATTGAGCACGACCGCACCGGCGGGCGCATTGGCGGGCGCATTGGCGGGCGCATTGGCGGGCGCATTGGCGGGCGCACTGGTCGGCGCATTGGCGGGCGGGCCGGCCGGCATACCTGCAGGCGGCTCCGACGGTGTCGGTTCGGACCTGCGCTTGCGGCCGAACCAGCCGTTGGTCTCGGCTGGTTCTGGGGCTGGGGCGGCGGCCATCATCGGCTGGACGGGCGGCGGCGGACGGAGGTTGGCGAAAAGCGCATTCATCACATTGGCGTTGTTGTCTAGCGCGCCACGAACGTAGCCGTAGGCATCGATCAGCTGCTGTGCGGTTTGCTCGGTTTGGCCGAGCCGCTGCTCAACGCTGGGGATCTTGACCAGTTGTTGCCGGACCTGGGCAAATTCAGCCGAAAGCGTCTTGAAATCGGCCCGCGTCTGGTCGAGTTCGCCCTTGAGCCGCTGGTTGGCCAATTCCAGATCGCGCACGTCCGACTTCAACTGGTTGACCTCGGCCTGACGGTCCTTGGTCAGTTCGCTGATCTCATTGATGCGAACGTCGTGGTCGTTGGCGTAACCCGATTGCGAATACGTGAAGTTGCCCTTGAGGTCGGTGTCGCAAGCCAGCAGGTCAAACACCAGCCACACGTCGATCGCTGGATGGCGATAGTGCCGCTTCTTGTTGGCCGCATCGCTCAAGAGCGCGAGGAAGTCGTTGCCCCATTTGGGGGTGTTGGATTGGGACGCGCCTTCTGGCTGGTCGAAGTGCGGACCGCTGATGCGAAGCTTCTCGGTGATCAACAGCTCGATTTTGTTGATGTCGCGCTCCGCCAGCGTCACATGTGAGCGAACGCGGCCGTCCTTCAGCAACGCCAGCAGAAGGTGCAATTTATTGACGTACGAGGATTGCCGGTCCGACGCCTGATCGAACGCCGCCCGCATGGCGGTCCGCAATTCTGGACTTGCCTGGTCCCACACGCTGGATATCTGGCGGGAGGCCTCGCTGAATTCCGGTGACGCCTTCATGTCGCTTCCAAGCATGGCACCCGTCTCAAAGCCACAACCGCATTAATATTTACCACGTCGTATACGTAACTCTTGCATGTGACAGTTGGATGATCACTCAGCATTTGCCGATGGCGGCAGACCGCGCGAGTTTATCATGCCCATGGTGCCGGTCGTAGCAACGGAGTAACACGCAATCCGCGCTGGCGTTTGCTGGCGCGCACGTCGGGTATGACCCGGCGAAAAGTTGCAAGGCGAAAAAGGACAGAGCGTCATGGCGGGTGAAGACAGCTGGAAGCTTGCGGCGGCTGAACGCGCGCTGACGTTCGTCGAACCGGGCATGAAACTCGGTCTGGGGACGGGCTCAACGGCATCGCGTTTCGTGTTGTTGCTCGGTGAGCGCGTCAAGGCCGGGCTCGACGTGCTGTGCGTCCCGACGTCGGAGGCGACGGCAGCCCAGGCCCGCGCGCTCGGTATCCGCCTCGCAACCCTTGACGAGGAGCCGATCCTCGACTTGACCATCGACGGGGCCGACGAGATCGACCCTGACCTGCGGCTGATCAAAGGCGGCGGCGGCGCGTTGCTGCGCGAGAAGATCGTCGCGTGTTCGTCCGACCGGATGATTGTCATTGCCGATGTCTCGAAAGTCGTCGAGCGGCTGGGTGCGTTTCCGCTGCCGGTCGAAGTAGTCCGTTTCGGTGCCGCTTCGACGCTGATGATGGTGGAAGCCTTGGCGTCCGACATCGGCTGTGAAGGCCCGATCAAGGTGCGGATCGGAGCCGATGGCCAACCGTTCGTCACGGATAACGGCAACCTCATCCTCGATTGCGCCTTTGGCAGCATTGCCGATGCCGAGGCGCTCGATGACGTCCTGCGCGGGATCCCGGGCGTAGTCGATAATGGTCTGTTCCTCGGGATCGCCGAGATGGCGATCATCGGTGGTCCAACCGGTGTCGACGTGCTGGTGCCCGATGATGACGCCGACGACGCCGCAGAGTTCGAACTTGACGACGATCAGCAGGAGCGGCCGTCGTGAAGACAGCGGAGGGTGTGAAAGGCGTGGCGAACGGCCACGACGCCGACTACGATCTGTTCGTTATTGGCGCCGGTTCAGGCGGCGTCCGCGCTGCCCGGATCGCGGCCTCCCACGGTGCCAAGGTCGCGATCGCGGAGGAATATCGCGTTGGCGGCACGTGCGTCATTCGCGGGTGTGTGCCCAAAAAATTGTTCGTCTACGCCAGCCGGTTTCCCAAAGAGTTTTCCGACGCGGCCGGGTTCGGCTGGACCACCTCGCCACCCGTGTTCGATTGGCCGACGTTGACCGCCAACACGGCAACGGAGATTTCGCGGCTGGAGGCGGCCTACCGGCAGACGCTGGACAAAAACGGCGTCACATTGTTCCAGAGCCGCGCGGTGGTCGAGGCTCCGGGTCGGCTTTATCTGTCCGCGACCGGTGAGACCGTTACGGCGCGGGTCATCCTTGTCGCCACCGGCGCGCGCCCGCATTATGACCCCGCCGTCCCCGGCCTGGAGCACGCGATCACGTCGAACGAGGTATTTCATCTCGACCGCCAGCCCAAGCGGATCGTCATCGTCGGCGCGGGCTATATCGCGGTCGAGTTCGCCGGTATCTTCCGCGGCCTCGGCAGCGAGGTCGCGATGATCTATCGCGGCGACAAACTGCTGCGCGGCTTTGACGAGGATGTCCGTGACGATCTGATGGCGGCCTATCGCGGGCATGGCATCGATTTGCGGATGGGCATCAAGGTTGCGGCGGTCACGGTCAAAGGTGCGCAGCGTATCGTCCAACTCACCGACGGTACGTCGATCACATGCGATGCCGTCCTGATTGCCACCGGACGGTATCCCAACACCGAAGGCCTCGGGCTCGAACGGGCTGGCGTGGTGCTCGGCGCCAACGGCCGCGTGATGGTCGATGCTGACAGCCGGACCTCGGTGTCGACGATCTACGCCGTGGGCGATGTCACCGACCGCATGGCGCTGACACCGGTGGCGATCCGTGAAGGGCACGCGTTTGCCGACTATCTGTTCGGTACGACGACGTGGAGCGCGGATTACGAGCTGGTACCGACCGCAGTGTTCTCGACGCCTGAAATCGGCACTGTCGGCATGACGGAGGACGCCGCGCGACGTGTGTTTGGCAAAGTCGATATCTACAAAACGCGCTTCCGGCCAATGAAGGCGGTGATGGCTGGCCGCGACGATCGGATGCTGATGAAGCTGGTCGTCGATGCCGCCAGCGACCGCGTGCTCGGCTGCCACGTCTTGGGCCCTGACGCCGGTGAGATCGTGCAGATGGCGGCGATCGCCATGCTTATGGGCGCGACCAAGGCCCACTTCGACCGTACCATGGCGCTACATCCAAGTGCGGCCGAGGAACTCGTCACCATGCGCGACAAGTGGGTGCCACCGGCAGCAGGGTGAGCGGAGAGTCAAGCTGATCCCACTGTCATTTTCGCAGCCATCACGCCATCGGCGGGCCGTCGGCCATGGCGAGGCACACGATATAGCCGTCGGGATCGCGCGCCTAGAGTTCCAGCATGCCATACCACTGCAGCTCGATTGGCTTGACGATCTGGGCCGTGTCGAGCCGTTCGGCGATCGGGCGCGGGTCGATGCCACGCATGTAGATTGTTCCGGTGTAGCCCGGTGTGGCGGCTAGGCTCGGGAGTTCGGCGCGCAGGTTCTCAACAGTTTGCAGCATCAGTTGGCCGCCTGCGCCGCTCAGGATTGCGAAGACGGCGTCGCTGCCGTCGGTTTGGGCTAGCACCTGCCGGTCGCCCGAAATCGCCATGACGAGGTCGAGGCCGATACCTGTTCGGTAGAACGCGAACGAGCGCGCCATGTCCGAGACCATCAGATTGGGTATGATCATGTGTTCCCCCGTTGGCCTGCCGTTGAACTGAACCGAACCTGCTGGACCGCTGCCTTGACGACACCGCCGCCGACGCCGCCAATCTCGCCAGCGCCAACGTTGCGGTTTCGCGCCGCGCCGTTGCTGGTGTTCGGGCCAACCGCTTCGGGCAAATCGGCTTACGCGATGATGCGGGCAGTCGAGCGTCCCTCGCTGATCATCAACGCCGACAGCATGCAGGTCTACCGGGATTTGCGCATTCTGAGCGCCCGGCCGTCGGGAACCGATGAAGTTGCCGTTCCGCACGCCCTGTTCGGCCACGTCGATGGCGCGGAGGCCTATTCGGCCGGGCGGTACATCCGCGATCTGGAGCCGGTGCTCGACCGGGCAATGGCCGACGGGCTCCGGCCGATCATCGTCGGGGGCACGGGGCTCTACTTCCGAGCTATTTTGGAGGGGCTGTCTCCCGTGCCGGAGATCCCGGATGATGTCCGCGCACGGTGGCGGCTGCTGCAACGCGAAGCGGGCGCCGACGCGCTCCACGCGATATTGGCGACGCGCGATCCGGAGATGGCCGCGCGATTGCGACCCTCAGACCCGCAGCGCATCGTGCGCGCACTCGAAGTGCTGGATGGAACCGGACGTTCGCTCGCGATGTGGCAGGCGCAGCCCGGGACGCCGTTGATCGTGGCCGAAGCCTGTGAGCGTGTCCTCATCACAGCAGCGCGTGAGGAGGTCTGCGCCCGGGCCGCGCGGCGGTTTGCGATGATGATGGACGGCGGTGCGCTCGACGAGGTGTCGCATTTGATCGCGCGCGGTCTCGACCCCGCCCTGCCGGTCATGCGCGCGCTGGGTGTGCCGCAATTGGCTCGGCATCTTGCGGGCGAGGTGACACGCGACGCGGCGATGGGCGATGCGGTCGCAGACACGCGCGGCTACATCAAACGGCAGCTGACGTGGGCCAAGCGCAATATGGCCGACTGGAAGAGCGTAGCGATGCCGACATGACGGCTTGCGAAACAAATGCAAAGCTTAGATGCGCTAGGCGATGTAATATTACGGTTCTATCGCTACAGCGTAATTTAAGCGAAAACGCGCGTTGACCTGGGGGCCAAGCCGACCTACACGCAGTGCAGCATTTTTTGGTTTCTCGAGAGGGTTGGCCGATGGCACGGCAGATGACGGGCGCGGAGATGGTGATCAAGGCGCTGCAGGATCAGGGCGTCGACTTCATTTTTGGCTATCCCGGCGGCGCGGTGCTGCCGATCTATGACGAGCTGTTTCAGCAGGAGGCCGTCAAGCACGTACTCGTGCGCCAGGAGGGCGGCGCGGTGCATGCCGCCGAGGGCTACGCGCGTTCGACGGGTAAAGTCGGCGTCGTGCTGGTGACGGCCGGCCCTGGGGCGACCAACGCCGTGACCGGCTTGACCGATGCGCTGATGGACTCGATCCCGATCGTCTGCCTCACTGGCCAGGTCCCGACCCACCTGATCGGTAACGATGCCTTTCAGGAGTGCGATACGGTTGGCATAACGCGGCCATGCACCAAGCATAACTGGCTGGTCAAGGACGTGAACGACCTCGCGCGTGTCATCCACGAGGCGTTCCATATTGCGCGCTCGGGCCGCCCCGGACCCGTGGTCGTCGACATCCCCAAGGACATTCAGTTCAAGAGTGGCAACTACGTCGGCCCGTCGAATATTGGCCACAAGACCTACAAGCCCAAGGTCAAGCCGGAAGCGACTGCCATTCGCGATGCGGTCGATCTGATTGCTGCGGCCAAGCGGCCGGTGTTCTATACCGGCGGCGGCGTCATCAATTCCGGGCCCAAGGCCAGCCAGTTGCTGCGCGAACTCGTCCGGTTGTCGGGATATCCGATCACGTCGACGCTAATGGGGCTTGGCGCCTATCCGGCCGCCGACAAGCAGTGGCTCGGCATGCTCGGCATGCACGGCACCTATGAAGCCAACATGGTGATGCACGACTGCGACGTGATGGTGTGCGTTGGCGCGCGGTTCGACGACCGTATCACCGGCCGCATCGATGCGTTCTCGCCCGGCTCGAAGAAAATCCACATCGACATCGACCCGTCTTCGATCAACAAGAATGTCCGCGTCGACATTCCGATCGTCGGCGATGTCGGGTATGCGCTGGAAGACATGCTGCGGGTGTGGCGCGCGAAGGCACCGACACTCGATAAGGTTGCGCACAAGGCGTGGTGGAAGCAGATCGAGCAGTGGCGCGCGCGCAAATCGCTGAGCTACAAACACTCGAATGATTTCATCATGCCGCAGTACGCGGTCGAGCGTCTGTATGAGCTGACCAAGGACCGCGACTGCTACATCTCAACTGAAGTCGGCCAGCACCAGATGTGGGCCGCTCAGCTCTATCATTTCCAAGACCCGAACCGATGGTTGACGTCAGGCGGCCTTGGCACGATGGGCTACGGGTTGCCAGCCGCGATCGGCGCGCAAGTCGCTCATCCCAAATCGCTGTGCATCGATATTGCGGGCGACGCTTCGATCTTGATGAACATCCAGGAATGCTCGACGGCGGTACAGTACAGGCTGCCGGTCAAGGTATTTATCCTGAACAACCAGTACATGGGCATGGTGCGCCAATGGCAGCAGCTGCTCCACGGCAACCGCTTGTCGGAGAGCTACACCGAGGCGCTGCCTGATTTCGTCAAACTGGCGGAAGCCTACGGCTGGGTCGGCATGCGCTGCGACAATCCCGGCGATCTTGACGACGCGATTCAGGAAATGATCGACGTCAAAGCGCCCGTGATGTTCGATTGCCGCGTGTCGCAACTCGCAAATTGCTTCCCGATGATCCCGTCGGGCAAGGCGCACAACGAGATGCTGCTCGGCGACGCGTCCGACGAAGACGTCGGACGTGCGATCAGCAAAGAAGGCAAGGTGCTGGTGTGAGGTGTGGCTAAAATCGGCTGACACTGGTGCCACCGGACATGCGGACACACGAGAAGCGCGCGCCCTTGTCTTACCTCGTCTTACTAGCTAGTTTGCTAATGAAAGCAGAGGTCGAGACATGGGCACCACCAAACTGTCCTCGAAAGGTCAGATCGTTATTCCAAAGGCTGCGCGCGAGGCCGCAGGTTGGAAGGCTGGCGACGAATTGGTTGTAGAACCGCAAACCGGTGGCTTGCTGATCCGTCGGAAATCGCCATTCCGGCAAACAACGATGGACGAGGTTGTCGGCTGCGCGAACTATACTGGTCCGCGCAGGACGATCGAAGATATGGATGCTGCTATCGACTTTATGTTCCGGGATACTGCCAGCCAGCCTAAGCGCGGTACAGCCATGCGCCGTAAGACAAAGTGATTGCGCTTGACACAAACATTATCGTCCGCCTGATCGTCGACGACGATGCAGAGCAGGTCGCGCGTGCGAGACGTATGATCGAGAGCGGGCCTGTCGTCCTAAGTGCAACGGTGCTGCTCGAAACCGAGTGGGTTCTTCGTTCGAGCTACGGCGTAGAAGCCGGTCGAATCAATGCCGCGATCAGGCGGCTTTGTGGTTTGGGCAACGTCCACGTGACGGATGAGGCAGCTGTCGACCGGGCGCTCGACCTCCATGCGCGTGGCTTCGACTTCGCCGATGCATTGCACTTGGCTGCGACGCCGGCTCAGAAATTTGCGACGTTCGATCGGCGCCTCAAGAGCCGAGCGGCGCGCCACTGCCGCCACATCGAGGTGATCGAGCCATGATCCATAGTCCAAAGCAACGATTTAGGCTTTTACTTGCGGTCGTCATGCAGGTTGTCGTTCTCATATCGACATCGCCCGTGACACACGCGAAGCCCGAGTGGGATCAAGTGGCCAACATCAAAGCGGCTGCGCAGAACATCGGCGATATCCAAAAGCGGGGCGGGGCGGACGCGGCCTATAAGTTCATTGCAGCCTGCTACAAAACGCACGGACTGTCATCGACCTACAAGCAGGCCTTCGAAGGCTGTATCGCCCAGGACTACATTCAGTCGCGTGCGTTGGCCCTCGTCTACCAGCGCGTTCCAGCCGACCATCTGAAGTCGATCGGGGCGCCAACGGTGGAAGTACTGATCGCGTCCCTGCAGAGGCGGCTTGGAGCGGCATTTGCGCAATATAAGATTGCTCCCGCCGACGGGCAGGCATTTCTCAAGATCGTCGAAGCCCAAGGGCTGCCGGTGTTTATGAAGGCCGTGTTCCCCGAGCAGGCCCGCTGAAAATGATCGGACGGCAGTGCGCAGTTCTCGATGGCCGCGTCGCCCATTGCGGCTCGTTATGCAGGCTGCGCCCATGGGTTGAATGTCGAAACCGGGACGTCGGTGAAATGGCGTACGTTCCGGGTGACGATCGGCAGGCCTCGACTTATTGCGATGGCAGCAATCAGTGTGTCTGGCGGTCTATGTTCAACCCGGCGGCTTTCCTACTGGCATGAATTTGGCCGGCCCGTTCTGCCGCATCGCCGTCGAGCTGGAAAACATTGCTGACAGACGAAAAAGGCCCGTCCATGAGAAAATAGAATTCCTCGCCAAGCTTGTCGCGCGGTTCTCGATCAAGGATCGGTCGAATTCTTCCCAATCCTGCTGTGTCAAGCCGGTGTTGGCGGATCGTTCTGCGAGTTCCGTCCCCAGGCCGAAGCTGGGCATTTCGACCGCCTTCGCGTATGCAGACGCTGCCTCCTCCAACACCGCGCGCGCTTCGGCTTCGAGCGTGCGTCCGTTACGCTTTGCACGATCGAGCAGGCGCTCCTTGACGGCGTCGTCGAGTTCCCGAACGAGGATCTGGGCCATGACGTGCTCCATTTGATAGTACAATATCAAACCGCTAACCCCGCAACAAGAGTGACCACCGATGCCTAACGCCAATCCGCAATCGCATTACACAGGTCCCGGCGTCGTCGAGACGGTGGTGACGCGAACGTTGTCGATCCTTGTCGACAACGAACCAGGCGTGCTCGCCCGAGTCATCGGCCTGTTTTCTGGTCGCGGCTACAACATCGACAGCCTGACGGTGACCGAGACCGAGCACGAAAAGCACCTGTCACGGATCACCATCATCACGCGCGGGACGCCAGCCGTCATCCAGCAAATCAAGCATCAGCTCGAGCGGTTGGTCCCGGTCCACAGGGTGCGCGATCTGACGCTGGAGGGGACCTCGCTCGAGCGGGAACTCGCTCTGGTCAAGGTTGCGGGCAAGGGCGAGCGGCGCAGTGAAGCGCTGCGGCTAGCCGAGGTGTTTCGAGCGAACGTCGTCGATACCTCGCTCGAGCACTTTGTGTTCGAGATCACGGGGAAGGCATCTAAGATCGACACCTTCTTGAACCTGATGAGCGAGGTTGGGCTGGTCGAAGTCTCGCGCACCGGCATCGCTGCCATCGGGCGCGGCTCACAGACCATATAAAGCGACATCGAGCGGGTTGTGCTGCTCGATATACGGCCGGTCCTGTCCGGCTGTCAGCGCCCGCCCTTGCTGGAGGCAAAACTGTAGGCGATCTGCTTGGCCGCTGGCGTGACGATCAGCGTTTCGTCGATCGTCAGGTACGTTTTTGCATTGTTGGCCGTGACATACCCGACGACGTCGGCCTTCTTGGGCGCGTACAGCGGATCGCCCTTGACGGGCTTGGAAAACGTAATGAGGAAAGCAGCGAGCCGTGGCCGGTACTTGTCGTCGCCAAACTTCTCGCAGCGGCCGGTGCCAGCCTGCTGGTCGCACAAGCGTTCGGAGATGTAGACCTTCGAGGCTTTTTCGTGGGCGGCGAGAGCTTCGTCGATAGCTTTTCTGCACTCGTCGAGCGTCGCTTTGTTGGTACTGGCGCAGTCGCTGGCCGACGTGAACAGCCCTGTCGGCGGCGGCGGTCCCTTGGGTGCCGACTTGCCGCAAGCGGCAAGCGAACCGGCAAGGAGCGTGGTGGCGGCAACTCGAACGAGGAACGAACGCATGGCATAACCCTGAATAACATCTCTACCCAAACCTAGCCGATGTTGGTTTCGGTCCGGTTAATCGAGCGCCCGGCTGCGCTCCCTGCCGACGTGATCAACGGAGCGTTGAAATCTTGGGCAATCCGGGAGTAGTGTCCGCAGCCACGGGTTAAAGCCGATCGGCTCGTGGCGCCGACCAGCGGTCACGGGTTGCACTCCACCCCCACTGCACTGTCATTCCACACCCCGAACAACGAGAGACGAGATGCGCGTTTATTATGACCGTGACGCCGACCTGAACCTCATCAAAGGCAAGACCGTCGCCATTATCGGGTACGGCAGCCAGGGCCATGCGCACGCGCTAAACTTGCGTGACAGCGGCATAAAGAACCTGATCGTCGCTCTGCGCAAGGGCTCGGCTGGCGTGGCGAAAGCCGAAGGCGAGGGGCTCAAGGTGATGGAGGTCGCGGCAGCCGCCAAGGCCGCTGACGTGATGATGATGCTGACGCCAGACGAACTTCAGGCAGACATCTATCGCACCGACCTCCACGCCAACATGAAGCCCGGCGCGGCGCTAATGTTCGCCCACGGCCTCAACGTTCATTTCAACCTGATCGAGCCGCGCGCCGACCTCGACGTCGGCATGGTCGCGCCCAAGGGCCCTGGGCACACCGTGCGCGGCGAATATCAGAAGGGCGGCGGCGTGCCGTGCCTCGTTGCCGTGCATCAAGACAAGAGCGGTTCGGCACACGACCTGTTCTTGTCCTATGCGTCAGCGGTCGGCGGCGGCCGCTCCGGCATCATCGAGACGACGTTCAAGGAAGAGTGCGAGACCGATCTGTTCGGCGAGCAGGCGGTATTGTGTGGCGGCCTCGTCGAACTGATCCGGGCCGGCTTCGAGACGCTTGTCGAGGCAGGCTACGCGCCCGAAATGGCCTACTTCGAGTGCTTGCACGAGGTGAAGTTGATCGTCGATCTCATCTATGAGGGCGGCATCGCCAACATGAACTATTCGATCTCGAACACGGCCGAGTTCGGCGAATATCAGACCGGTCCGCGCATCGTGACGCCCGAGACCAAAGCCGAGATGAAGCGCGTTCTGGCCGACATTCAGACCGGCCGCTTCACCCGCGATTGGATGCTCGAATGCAAGGCTGGCCAGCCGAACTTCAAGGCCACGCGGCGCTTGAACGACGCCCATCAGATCGAAGAGGTCGGCGCGCAGCTGCGCGCGATGATGCCGTGGATCGCCAAGAACAAGCTGGTCGACAAGGGCAAGAACTGACGCGAAAAGGCGGCAGGTGCCGACACCGCACCAGCCGCATTCCATTGGGAGACCGTCGTGGAACCGAAGCAGGCTGTAGCGAAGGCGAGAGAGCATCTCTCCTCGGTTTACGCCGGGGAACCAGACTTTGCGGTTCCCACGCTCGAGGAAATATGGCGGGAGGAAAATGGTAGCGTTTGGTGCGTCACGCTCGGCCTGCACCGACCCAACCGAACAACGTCTATCATGGGAACAGTTGTCCGCATCGGAGACTATAAGGTCATCCGCTTGCGTGATGGCGACGGGAGTTTGATTTCGATCAAAAATCGCGAAGGCGAGCGGGCGGCGTGATGCCGATCGTCGCCCTTGATGCGAATTTATTGTTATTGCTCATCGTTGGTCATGTTGCTCCAAGAGCCGTTGCTCAACACAAAAAACTAGGTCAGTACGACGAACAATCGTTCGCGTTACTTTTAGAAGTCATATCAACAGCCTCCGAGATCGTCGCTACGCCGAACGTGATGACCGAGGTCGCTAACCAGGCGCCAATGGGTCTTAGTGAGCCCTACAGGACGGCGGTTATGCGTGCTCTGCGGACCTTCGCAGAGAACGCGCATGAAGTTTATGTTCCCAGCCGGGTTGCAGTGGTTGATGAGAATTACATTCGGCTTGGGCTGACCGACGCGGCGTGGATTGTTACCATTGCCGATCGTGCCGCGGAGCTGTGGACCGATGATCATGAACTCTACCTCACAGCTCTAAACGTCGGCTTGACCGCCAACATGTTTACCCATCTGCGCAAGTCACGCGGGCACCTTTGACCGCAAATACAAAACCCCGGCAGCGCGAGCTGCCGAGGTTGATCGATATGACGATCTAGGCCGATACGAGGGTCGTGCTTACTTCTTCTCAGGCGTTGCCGGGGCAGCGGCCTTCGGGGCCTCGACCGGCTTCACGGCCGGAACCACAGCGGCAGCAGCTGGGGTCGTTGCGGCAACAGCGGGAGCGGCCGGGCTAGCTGTCTTTACTGCGTCGGCGGCCTTGGGAGCCTCGACGGCCTTTACGGCTGGAGCCACGGCGGTCGTGCCCGGAGCAGTAACGGTCGTGGCGGGTACAACGGCTTTAGGAGCCTCGACCTTCACATCGGCAGGCTTCACTTCGGCCGTCTTTGCCACCGGAGCGGCAGGAGCCGTTGTCACGGCCGGAGCGACGGGAGCAGCGGCCGGCTTGTCCTGGGCGAGAACCGGAGTGGCGGCGATGGCGGCCAGCGCGGCGAAAACTGCAAGCTTCTTCATTGGATCGACGTCCCTTGATGTTAGGTGCCAGTAGGTCCGGCACGGGACATGAGATAACGCCGGACTTCGGCATCAAGAGGCCGCTGGGCTGAACGCCACGTAACGGGGTTCTGCAGCGTCCGTTCATATCGCGCGACGAAACGGCCAATCCAGGGACTGGCAGGCATTCCATGACAGTCGACGACGGCATGCAGAGCGACGAAGCCGTCTTTCGCATCGACCGCTGCGACTTGCGGACGTCGGCGGGGCGCTGGCCCTACGCCGTCGAGCGGTCGGCCGAGATCGACGCGGCCTGGAGCGTGCGCCTCAGCCGCGCACCCCATTTCTGGAATGGCACGGTCTTGCTGCTGCGCCGGTCGACCGCGCGGGTGTCGGGCGGCGTGTTGTCGGGTGGCGTGTTGTCGGGTGGCGTATTGTCGGGTGAGATGTGGGTCAGCGATTTCAAATCGTTCGCTCACTGGAAAGACGCCGGTCGCCCCGACGCGGACGCCTTCGACTGTTTCGGCTCGATCATCCTGCGGTCGGCCGAGGGCCATGTTCTGCTTGGCCGCCAGAGACAGGGCCTCAGCGCCGGGCAGTGCTATTTGCCGAGCGGCGTGATCGACGACGCAGACATCGACCCGGAGCCCGGCTCCGGGGATATGGGCGGATATCGGCGCGTCGGTACGGGTGCGGGTGTGGGCGTGGACGCGGCGGCGGGAGTTGCCGCGGCAATGGCTGGCACCGTCAATATCGATCGCAACGTGGTGCGCGAAATGGCCGAAGAGACGGGGCTGGATGCGTGCCTGCTGCCGCGCCGCCCGGGGTATCTCCTGACGCGGGCCGGTTCGCTGATGTCGATCGGTGTGGTGTTCGACACAGGCGTGCCGTCGGCTGACCTGCGGGCCGATATCCTCGGCCACATAGCGCGCGATCCCGATCCGGAACTGGCCGACGTGATCGCCATCGCATCGCCCGCCGACTTCGCCGGTCTTGCCGTGCAGCGCTATTCCGTTCTCGCGATCGAGCACCTGCTGGCTGAGATGCTGAGGTAGCGGGGGGAGTCGGGTCGAAGCGACGCTTTGGGTCGTGGGTTTGCAAGCGAACAGCCAGTCCTGCCGAAGGCGAGCAGGGGTAGCGTCGGGGCGATTTCGGCCTCGGGCAGCCAGATGTACTCGCGGACGGTACCCGATGCGCCCGTCGACCCGCCGCCAGCGCGTGAAGTCAGATTGCTATGTATATATTGCTAGGCTTGAAGCATTAGATCGTCTCTCTTGAGCGATCCTTATTGCGACCGGAATAATTTCTGCTAATGCCACTGGATTTATCATGGGGCAAAAATACTTCAGCTTTGATGCGTCGAGCTGCGACACTAGATGTCCTCGCCTTGCTGCTTGCTCAAAATATTGACGCGCACGGGCGGCATCTTTCTCCCATGCCTCTCCCTTTAGCTCAGGCCAACGCTGCGTGAACTGAGCCGAAGCGGCGGCAGCGGCGGGCGCCATCGATGATCTGGCGCATGGTGCGGGCG
>JAWXCP010000130.1:0-14298 GCA_034408685.1 Hyphomicrobium aestuarii
ACTGTGAAGATGAAGTTCCAGTCGACGTGGCCCCAGAAGGACATCTTCCACGAGTACGCGAGCGACTTCACCAAGAAGGTGAACGAGATGGCTGGCGGCCGCCTCGAACTTGAACTTCTTGCAGCCGGCGCAGTCGTCCCTGCCTTCCAGTTGATCGACGCCGTATCGACGGGCGTTCTCGACGGTGGCCATGGCGTTTCGGCCTACTGGTTTGGTAAGAACAAAGCGTTCTCGCTGTTCGGCACCGGCCCGGCGCTCGGCATGAATTCAAACCAGCTTCTCGGCTGGATGAAGTACGGCGGCGGTCGCGCGCTCTACGACGAGCTGATCAACGACGTCTTGAAGCTCAACGTTGTTGGCTTCCCTTACGGTCCGATGGGCCAGCAGCCACTCGGCTGGTTCAAGAAGGAAATCACGAGCCCCGACGATCTCAAGAACATCAAGTATCGCACGGTTGGCCTGTCGGCTGACATGTTCAAGGGTCTCGGCACCAACGTCACGATTCTTCCGGGCGGCGAAATCGTGCCGGCCATCGAAAAGGGCCTGATCGACGGCGCCGAATTCAACAACCCGTCGTCGGATAAACTGCTCGGCTTCACCGACGTTGCCAAGACCTACATGGTCAACTCGTTCCACCAGCCAAACGAGTGCTTCGAGATCCTGTTCAACAGAGCCAAGTTCGACGGTCTGCCCAAGGAACTGCAGTCGCTGGTCCGCGCTGCCGTCGAAGCCGCGTCTTGCGACCTCGAGTGGAAAGCCATGGATCGGTACTCGACGGACATGGTCGCCATCAAGGCTGCCGGCGTGAAGGTCGTGAGGACCCCGGAAAGCGTCCTCAAGGCCCAGCTCGCCTCGTGGGACAAGGTTGTCGAAGCCCAGTCGGCCGATCCGTTGTTCAAGAAGATCGTCGACAGCCAGAAGGCTTGGGCAAAGCGCGTCGTCGGCTTCGACCTCGAGTATACGGCAAGCCCGAAGATCGCGTTCGATCACGTCTTCAAAGCCTAATCGGCTGACATCGTCACGGCCGCCAGCGTCCTTCATGCTGGCGGCCGTGACTCTTGATACCATGCCTACTGGTCATCGATCGGGGCGTCGAACGGGGTTTCGTCATGAATAAGTTGCTGCTGCCCCAAGCTCTTGTGGCGCTGTCGATTCTGACCGCGGTCGGGATCGTCCTTGCGCACGCGAATACCCAACCACCGGCGGTGATCTTATTCGCTCTGCCCGGTGGCCTGCTTGTGTTGAGCCTGCTGATTTTCATGGTGCTCGAAGGGCCTCTGCTCGGCATCGACCATTTCAATTCGACGATTGGCCAGTTGTTTTCGTGGACGATCCTGCTGCTGACACTCGCCGTTTGTTACGAGGTCGTCGCGCGGTACTTCTTCAACGCACCAACCAATTGGGCCTATGACGTCAGCTACATGCTGTACGGCACGCTTTTCATGATGGCTGGAGCTTACACGCTGTCGCGAAATGCTCACGTCCGCGGAGACTTCCTGTATCGCGCGTGGTCACCACGCGGTCAGGCTTGGTCGGACCTGATCTTGTATTTCGTCTTCTTTTTTCCCGGAATTCTAGCGCTGTGCTACGCGGGTCTGGACTTTGCCCGGCTCGCCTATCTGCTCAACGAGCGCTCATCGAGTACCCCCGACGGTCCGATCATTTGGCCCTTCAAAGCGCTGATCCCGATCGTCGGTGTGCTCATGCTGCTGCAGGGCATCGTCGAAGTCGTGCGCTGCATACAGACCATTCGGTCGGGCGAGTGGCCACAGCGCGCTCATGACGTTGAAGAACTCGAAAAAATCATCCTCGAACAAGCGGCGGAAAAGCTGGCCATGGAAGCCCGTCTGAGCGGGGGGGCACGCTGATGTTGCCACTGACCTCGCGGAAACGTCCGCCACTGACGCCGCTGCGCGCCACGATTGGCGGCGCGATGATGGTTATCCTCTACGCGGCGATTTTCTTAACGCCCGTTGTTTCGGCATGGGCGCAAGGCGCTGGTGCAGCAGCCACTGTGCCGCTCGAACTCAAGACGCTGCTGCGTCCATACATTTCGGATGCCGGCATGGGCATCGTCATGCTCGTCGTGTTCCTGTTCTTCTTGATGCTCGGCTTCCCGATCGCCTTTACGTTGATGGCGCTCGGCGTGGCGTTTGGCTATTACGCCATGGGCAACACGGTGTTCCCGCTGTTCGTGCAGCGGACGTATTCCGTGATGGCGAACGACGTTCTGATCTCGATCCCGCTGTTCCTGTTCATGGGCTATGTGATCGAACGGGCCAACATTCTCGATCGGTTGTTCCGCTCCATTCAGCTTGCCGCCGGTTGGGTGCCGGGTTCGCTGGCGGTGGCTACGCTCATCACGTGTGCGCTGTTTGCCACCGCAACTGGTATCGTCGGCGCGGTCGTGACGCTCATGGGTCTGCTCGCGTTCCCAGCCATGCTGCGCGCGGGTTACGATACCAAGCTTGCCGCCGGCGTCGTGTGCGCAGGCGGCTGTCTCGGCATCCTCATTCCACCGTCGGTGATGCTCATTCTCTACGGCGCGACGGCCGGCGTCTCGGTCGTCAAGTTGTACGCTGCGGCATTCATCCCAGGGCTGATGCTCGCTGGCATGTACATCGCCTATGCAATTATCGTCTCGGCCATGTATCCACAGATGGCCCCTCGCTTGCCGAAGGAACAGACCGACGTTCCGATGGGCAAGGTCGTCTACGAACTCGCCACCGCGTTCGTGCCTCTGGCTACGCTGATCCTCGGCGTGCTCGGCGTGATCATGGCCGGTCTTGCAACCCCGCAAGAGGCGGCGGCCGTCGGCGCGCTCGGCTCGATCCTGTTAGCGCTGATCTACAATGCGGATTACGAACGAACGATCGCGCGGACGGCCACTTGGTTCTTCCTCATCGCGTTGGTGGCGCTGATCGTCTACTTCCTCGGCATCCGGAATGCCGGGTTGCCGTATACGCCGATGTCGATCACGGCTTTCCTGCTGGTCTCGCTATTTGCGATGATCGCGCTCTACCCCGGCAACACGTTTAGCGGCACGAAATTGAAGGAGAGCGCGTTCCTCACGGCGCGCGCCTCGGCCATGGTGTGCTGGCTGTTCGTCGGGTCGGCCGTGTTCTCGTCGGTGTTCGCGCTGCTCGGCGGCCAGAAAGTCGTCGAGGACTTCATCCTCGCACTCAATCTGACACCCTTCTGGTTCCTAATCCTGACGCAAGCCATCATCTTCGTTCTTGGGTGGCCGCTCGAGTGGACCGAGATCATCGTGATCTTCCTGCCGATCTTCCTGCCTCTTCTTGACGATTTCTGTATCGATCCGCTGTTCTTTGGCGTGCTTGTCGCCTTGAACCTGCAGACGTCGTTCCTGTCACCGCCGGTGGCAATGGCGCCGTTCTATCTCAAGGGCGTGGCGCCCAAGCACGTGACGATCGACCAGATTTTCGCAGGCGTGATGCCGTTCCTCTACATCGTCGTTCTGTCGATGATCCTGTTCTACACGTTCCCGAAAATCGGCCTCGGACTGCCCGAATATCTTTATGGGCACAAGTCTCCGAAATGTGAGCGCAAGACAGGTGAAGTCGCACCGGGCCTCATCCGAGGCGAGAACGGTGAGATCCGTGTCGAGGCAGGCGGCCAGCAGGCCACCTGCCGCTGGAATGACACCGTCGGGCACAAGCCGGCATGACGATTACGGTCATGACCGGTGACGACCTGACCACATTGACGGCCACGGCGGCAGCAGATGCCATTCGCCGTGGCGACATGACCAGCGAGGCATTGGTTGCGGCTTGTCTAACGGCCATTGCCGCGCGCGAGTCTGAAATCTCCGCCTGGGCGCATCTCGACCATGACGCGGCTCTCGATGCCGCGCGGCGGGCCGACATCACCCGCCAATCGGGGCGCGGTACCGGGGCGCTCCATGGCGTGCCGGTCGGCGTCAAAGACATCATCGACGTCGCTGGGATGCCCACGCGGTACGGCCTTGCATCCGCCGACCGGCCATTCGCGCGCGAGGATGCGGCGTGTATTGCCCGGTTGCGGGATGCCGGCGCGATCATCCTCGGCAAGACGATCACAACCCCGCTCGCGATGTTTGTACCTGCTGCGACGCGCAATCCAGCAAATCTCGCCCACACACCGGGTGGCTCGTCATCGGGCTCGGTCGCAGCCGTCGCGGCCGGGATGGTCCCTCTTTCAATTGGCACGCAGACCGCTGGCTCGGTCATCCGGCCAGCATCGTATTGCGGTGTCTATGGCTATAAGCCGACGCGCGGACTGATCTCGCGGCGCGGTGCGCTGCTACAATCGCAGACCCTCGACACACTCGGACTGTTCGCGCGGTCACTCGAAGACGCCGCCCTTCTGGCCGATGCGATGGCGGGCTATGACCCCGCTGATGATGTCAGTATTCGCGATGGCAGGTCGCGGCTAACAGAATGGATCGCCGCCGAGCCGCCTCTGCCGCCGCTTTTTGCCTATGTCCCGACGCCGGCTTTCGAAGCCCATGCGGAAGCCGTGATGGCCGATGCCTTCGGCGAGCTGATTAGCGCGCTGATGCCCTATTCGGTCGAACAGCTCGACACCCCATCGCTCACGCAAGCAGCGGAAGCGGCTTATGTGGTCCAGTTGGCTGAAAACGGGTTTCACTACGGGCCGTTCGTCGCGCGCGGTCGCGAGTTGATCCCCGACGCGCTGGCCGACCGGGTCACCAAAGGCCGCCGCGTGACGGCTGACGATTACATGGCAGCCCTGGCGGTGCGCGAGACGGCCTACACCAGCGTCGAAAGCATCTTGCAGGACTACACCGCCATCCTGACACCCGCTGCACCAGGCCCGGCGCCGCGGTTCGACGCTGGCTCGACGGGGAACCCGATCTTCAACGCGCTATGGACTTTCCTCGGTTGCCCGTGCGTCACGCTACCGTTGCTTGAAACCGAAGACGGTTTGCCGATTGGCGTGCAACTCGTCGGCGCGCGCGGTGACGATGGCCGACTGTTGCGCACCGCGCGCTGGCTCGAGGGCGCGCTCAAGGAGGCCGTGTGACCTGTGCCGTCGGCGGTTATGCCGTTGTGCCACTGGCGCGAGTGTCACTTGGAAACCACGGGAAAAACGCCGAGGTTCGGCGCTTGTAGTCCTGAAACGCGGCGTTGCCGTCATACTTGGCTTCGAGCATCGGGATACCCGAAACGTAGAGAATGAGGACCGTGATCGCCACCGGCGACAACAGCCCTAGCGCTGCGACCATGCCATTGCCGGGCGTTGGCGCGGCAACAGCTGGTGCAATTGCGATCAGCCAAAGGCCCCACCAAGCTGTCACTTCGCCGAAATAATTCGGGTGGCGTGAGTACCGCCATAGCCCGGTGGTGAGAATGTCGGTCTTGCTCGTCTTCGCCTTGACGAAGGCGTTGAGCTGGACGTCGGCCACGGTTTCGAATGCCAGCCCTGTCAAGAAGACGAGGCAGCCGGCGGCCACGGCCACCGCGCTAAAGCTCGACCCATCGGCATACATCGTGGCGGCAATGGCTGACATCGCAACGACGATCATCAACAATCCTTGCAGCAGAAAAACCTGCGCGTACGATCGGAGATAGAAATAGCTCCAAGACCGCCGCCATTGCGCGTAGCGAAAATCCTCGTCGTGTTTCGACAGGAAACGAAGACCGATTTGCCTGGCTATGCGCAATGCCCACAGCGCGACGAACGCGCAGATCAGATAGGCTAATGGCGCCGATGATACCGTATGACCGCTCGTCGCTAAGCCGGTTGCTGCAGCCAACAGGATGCCCGGCCCCCACATGACATCGGCGATGTCATTTCGCTTCAGCACCACGGACACGCCAAAGCCGATGGTCACGAACGTGAACACAGCTAGAGCGATCATCGCGAAACTCGGCATCATGTCGGGGGGCCTGCTTGGATGAAAGTGTCCACCGTTAACGTCCCGCAGCCGTCTTACGGATCGCCTTGGCAAGGTCAGCTGGTTAAACGGCTCAAGGGCGATATGGTTCGAAATCATCCTACTTGGTCGATGGCACACGGCAATCTGCTTGGCGGGAATACGCCTCAGCGCCGGATGCGCATTCCGACGCGGACTTCGTCGGCGTCATAGCTGGTGCTGGGCTGGTTACTGTCGAACTTGATGTGCGCGTAGCGGCTGAACACGACGGCGTCGCGCGACAGGAAATACTCGAGCCCTGTCGTCAGCCGCAATTCGGTCTCCTCGATGGTGCTGCCCTCGAAGTTCGAGACCGTCACGTCGACTCCGGCCGTGCCGATGAGAAAACGGCGCAATTCGTGGCGAATGTCGACGCCAATCGACTGGCTGTTGATACCGCCGACGCCGTCGCTCTGCGTTTCGCCAAAGTCGGAACGGGCGTTGAACGCCACCGCCGTCAGAGCCGACGGCCGCCACGTGACCGTACTATCGAGGATGACGCCCGAGACGTCTGGTAGCGCCGATGACCTGGGTCGCTGGATGCCCCAGCCGACGCTGACCTCACCGGCCAACATTGGCCGTGCGCCGGAACCGCCGGGCGTGGGCTCGAGACCTGCAAACGACAGGCCGACGCGATAGCGCTCGCCGTCAGACGAGCGATCGATTCCGTTCGCATCGCGGCGGTCATAGTCGCGCTGGTTGATCGCGACCTCGCTGAATGCCGACAGCGTTGGTTTGAATTCCCAGGTTGCGCGGACCGCCTGCTCGGTCACGCGATAATTTCGGCTGGCGTTGTCTTGGACGACGCCCTGGTTTTCAGTTGCGCCGAAATCGAGGTCCGACACCGAACCGCGCAGTTGCAACGAGAGCCGGTTGAGCCGGTGGTTGAGGCTCGCGATGGCCCGGTCGGTTGTCACGTCGGCGCGTGTGCCAGCGTTCCGGCCATCGGGTGCAGAGCGGCTCTCCTGTGCAAGGTCGCGCGACAGGCCGACCTGGAAGTTGGTGCGCCGGGTGATGTCGAGGCGGCCGCGCGTCTCGAGAGTGTAGGCGCGGTCGTCTTCGCTGGAGAATTCGTTGAAGGTCGTGAGCGTGCCGTTGGCCCGGAATTCCAGCGCATGGCGGCTCCAGTTCGACACGAGGCGGGCCGACGGACGGACGTCGAGGGCCACGTCGCTGCGGGCTCCGGGGCCTTTGAACACGTTGGTAAAAAATGCGCCCGAGGTTTCGAGTTCTGGAAACAGCACAAACGATCCGGCGCGAATTCCCACGGGATCGAACGGCTCGAAGCGGAACAATCGCTGGGGGCGCCGGTCGAGGACCGGCTCCAGTTCCTCGATCTGGAACAGCAGCGGATCGTCGGGCGGCGGCGGATTTTCGAACAATCGCGCCTCATCCAGGGCCCGCGTATCGACGGCAGCTGGATCAATGCCATCAATCGGCCCTGGCGGCTCGGTCATGTCCACGATGCCGTCACGCGGTTGCTGCGGCTCGATATCGGACAGATCGCCGTCCCGTAGCACCCGCCGCTGGGCAGCGTTGTTGCTACCGGCCGGATCCTCAGTCGGATCGGCGTCATCTGGGTCGATCAGCGTATCGGCCGGATCGCTAGACGGCGTATCCAATGCCACCGGCAGGTCGCTGACATTTGGCCCCCTACCAGACAGAGATGTGCCGGGCGCAACCGAATTCCGGTCCAGCAGGGTTGGTCCGGTCGCTTCGGACTGGCGCGGGCGGAGGCTTGGTTGCACGGCTTGCTGGGCGGCCGCTGGCATGGCCGACAACGACAGACCGGTGATGACGGCGGCAGTCATACACGCCACAGCACCAGCCACGGCGTGACGCTGGAGCCATTCGACCCCTATCGGTATCGCGGTAATCGTTGGCACGTGGCGCTTCTCTCGGCCGCGACGGGAAAAACGCACACATATAAGAACGCTAAGGTGATGCGGTTAACGAGGTCTTAGCGTTGCGCCACTGCCCTGGTTGCGTTGGTCGTACTCAAGTTGCAGTTGAAACTGGCGACAGACTTCAAAAAGGGTTTGGCGCGGGCGGGTCGCGCGGACATAGGATGCGGGCATAGAATACTGGCGTGAACATCAAACCGCAGGACTGAGATGGCCGCGACAACCTCGGTGACCAAGAAACGAGCCCCTGCCAAGTCAAAGATCGTGAAGGGGAAAGCTGCTCAATCGGCGCTGCGGACAATTGGGCTCGAGCGCGATGGGCTGGGGCTGGTCGAGACTGCGTTGCGGGGGGCCCTGAGGGAGCCGTTCGATCGCGCTGTTTCGATGATCCGGGCTGCAAACGGCCGGGTGATCGTGACGGGTCTCGGCAAAAGCGGGCACATCGGCCAGAAGCTCGCTGCAACCATGGCATCGACTGGGACACCGGCGTTTTTCGTCCACCCAACGGAGGCGGCCCATGGTGATCTTGGCATGATCACCAGCGACGATGTGATTTTGGCGTTGTCGTGGTCGGGCGAGACCGCCGAACTTGCGCAAATTATCGGCTATTCGCGACGCTTTCGCGTCGGCCTGATCGCACTGACGTCGGGCGGCTCGTCTGCGCTCGCCAAGGCTGCCGATATCGTACTGCTCATGCCGAAATGCAAAGAGGCCTGCCCGCATGGCTTGGCCCCGACAACGTCGACCACCATGACACTGGCGACGGGCGATTGCCTTGCCATTGCGCTGCTCGAAAGCCGCGGGTTCACGGCGCAGGACTTCAAGATGTACCATCCGGGGGGATCGCTCGGCGCAAGCCTCAAATACGCGAGCGACATCATGCACACCGGCGACCGACTGCCATTGGCCCGACCTGGCGATGACTGGCGCGACGCCATCGTGACCATGACGACCAAGGCGCTTGGCTGCCTCGGCGTCGTCGATGGCCGGGGCCGATTTGTCGGCATGGTCACTGATGGCGACTTACGGCGTCACGTCGACGCGTTACGCCAAGACGGCGTGTCCGTCGGTGCAATCATGACAAAACAGCCCAAGACAATAACGCCGACGATGCTGGCGACGGCCGTCCTCGAATTCCTCACCACGGCACGCATCTCGGCAGTGTTCGTCATCGACAAGGGCAAGCCGGTCGGCGTTGTCCATATCCATGATCTGCTGCACGTCGGCACTGCCTGACAGGAGGTCGCGCGGATCAGATTTTCCAGGCGAAACGCTGGACCACTTCCCATAACGTATAGGCCGCAATAGGCCCGGCGATGACCATGAAGAACGCCAGAAACTTGATGCTTGGCGATAGCAGGGACGACCTGAGGTGGGCGAAATGAGGCGTGTCGCACTCCGGACAGTAGTATTCGCGGTTTGGTAGCGCCGTCCCGCAGTTTCGGCATGACGCTGCGCTAGCGGTGGCCGACGCGGTTATTGGGCCTGGGTTGGCTTTCGACGGGCGGGCCACGGCAACATTCGGCTTTTTCATTGCGGCGATTTCCGTAGTGAGATGGGACGAGCGAAGCAGCAACTCGTGATTGCGTGAAACTAAGCGTCTTGCGCAACGTGGCCGAACAACGCGTCGGTACGATTCCTACGTTAGTACCGCACCGTTCGACCAGCCGTTGGCATTTCGTTTTGAGCATTAGGTCGCAGGCGGACCCAATTGAATGGCGCACAAGCGTTACTCGCATAAATCCGTTAGGCGTCACTTACCAAACACCAGTCGCCACACCAGCGGCAGCAACAGCGCCGTTGCCAGCGCGTTGATTCCCATGGCGAGGCCTGCAAACGCGCCTGCAGTGGCGTTGACCTGCATGGCGCGCGCCGTTCCGATGCCGTGGCTGGTGGTGCCCATTGCGAGCCCCCGCGCCGCCCAGTTTTTGATACCCATCAGGTTCATGATCACCGGCCCGAGCATGGCGCCGAGGATCCCCGTCATCATCACGAGAACCGCCGTCAGCGATGGCAATCCGCCGAGTTGTTCGGAAATGCCCATCGCCACAGGCGCCGTTACCGACTTCGGCGCGAGCGAGACGAGCGTGTCACGCGATGCACCTAACGCATAGGCGACGCCGACCGCCGTGATCGACGCCGTCGCCGCGCCGGCTGCAATCGATGCCAATACAGCCGCTGCCGATCTCTTAACGGCGTCCAACTGGCGGTAGAGCGGCACAGCCAAGGCCACCGTCGCAGGGCCAAGCAGGAAGTGGACGAATTGCGCGCCCTCGAAATAGGTCTGGTAGCTGGTGCCGGTCATGGTCAATACGCTGACGAGCAGGATCACCGCGATCATGACCGGATTGAGCATCGGGTTGAGCCCGCCGCGCTGGTAGATCGCGAGGCCGATGCGATAGGCAATCAGGGTCAAAGTGAGATGGAGCAGCGGGTTTGCCGACAGGTAGACCCAGACATCGCGCAGATCACGCATCTCGGCCGTCCTTGCCGTCCGGTTGCGGCGGCGATAACGCCGACATTATCGCCGCGGTAACGGCGATTGTCGCGATCGTCGACACTACGATGGACACCGCGATCGGTACAAGATCGCGGCTCAACAGCCCCGTGTGAAGCATGATGCCGGTGCCAGCGGGGACGAACAGCAACGACAGGTTGACCAGCAAACCATCAGCGACCTTACCGAGGTCGTCAGGGACACCGCCATTGACGACGAGACCTGCAAACAGGATCGCCATGCCGAGAACCGGCCCGGGCAACGGCATCTTCAACGCGGTTACGATCAACTCGCCTGCGAGCTGGCAGCAGACGAGGATCGTCAAATAGTGGAGCATGCGCCGTCTCCGTGTGGCCCGACCCGCCGGAAGGTGCGGGTCAGCGTCAGCGACTTAGCGCGCAGGGTAGCTGCTGGCTACGGTCGGGTGATTAGGGTCTGGCTTTAACGGCAACCGGTTTGAGACCACACGTCTCCAACGGTAGCGCCGTCGTCAGCCAACCGTCTTTGGTGATCGAGACGACGTAGCGGCGGCAATCGACGGAAGCTCCTTGCACAAACCGGACATTGAACAACGCTTCTTCCGGCTTGCGCTGTTTTGGCCAGACGAACACCTCGGAATCTGGCGTTTCAGCGAGGGCGATTTTGACGGCATGGGCCGCATTGCGATAGTCAGCCGCCGACATCCGGGCAAGCAACACACGCGATAGCTGCGGGTGTAAGCCTGCCGCCAGCGCGCGCTTCTGGTTGGGGTCGGCAGGGTCGGCGGATGGCGCGGTCAGCGGTTCGGGCGCGGGCGGTGCCTCCGGTGGCTGCTCGGGTGCCGTCTCAGGCCGTGGTCCCGCATCCATCGCTATTGCGCGCTCTGTTTCGATCGGATTGGTCGATGTCATCGCGACATCTGACGGCGACGGTGTCGAACCGGCGGTCGGCAGCGGTGCTGCAGGCGCGGCCTGATTTCGGGACGCAAGTTCCGTTGCTGCGCGCTGCACCTGTGCCAACGCAGCCTCCAGTTTTTCTGTCAGCCACCCGGGCGGCTTCATCTGGTCGCCGACGAGTGCCCAAACTCCCCCGAGCCCGCCGAGTGTGACAAGCCCGACAAACACGACGCGCCGCATCGCCTTACTGCGCGTCTTCGGCGGCGGGCCGATCCGCTCACCGGGTTCAAGCTCCCAGCCGTCAGGGCCCTCGTAGGTCGGCCCGGCGTGAGGGAAGCCGTCATGGAACGGGGGTTGGACGTCCGCGCCGTACCGGTCTTTA
Source organism: Hyphomicrobium aestuarii (assembly GCA_034408685.1). GTDB lineage: Bacteria > Pseudomonadota > Alphaproteobacteria > Rhizobiales > Hyphomicrobiaceae > JANXVY01. The sequence goes on from JAWXCP010000130.1 coordinate 11,597, forward strand.
AACGCCGCGTAGGCGTTTGTGTCGGACGGCCGTGTTGCAGAGTGTGGGGCGTGGGCTGGCATGGCGGGACTCGATACTTTGCCGCTTGGACGCCCCCCAGTTCCCAGTTGCACGACCAACGCCCATGGATCGGGCCAAACAATGGCACGCGGTCCGGTCGGTCCGTTTATGGTTTACCAACCGCCGCCCGGGCGGACATCGAACCGCACGCGCGATGCCTCAGCGCTCGCCGTCGCGGGGCGTGATACCGTAGCGGGAGGCCAGCGCCCAGACGTGAGCCGGGATCATGCTGCGCATGCGGCCGGGTTCTTCGCGGCGCAAGTGCAGCACGGTCTCGACCGCTTTCATCTCCACGCGGGCGCGGGCAAACTCCAATCCGCGCGGACCAAACCTCGGCATTGCCCAAGCGACGATCGGCTTTAGCCACGCCGGCATCCGGTTGACCGGCAGACCACCGGCGGCCAGCGCGACGTTTTTTGCAAAGCCTTCCACTGCGCTTTTGCGGTTGCCGCGGCTGCCGGGTTCGGCGACGGCCACTTCGTCACCGAGCAGGCCGATGAGTTCCTCGCCGCGCTCGTTGCGGACGATCAGCCATTGCTGGCCCTCGCCGCCCATGTAGCCAACCGTGATGTCGGCGAGCACGTTGGTATAGTCGACGCAGGTCCGGCAGGTGACGGGGAAAAAGTCCGGCGGCAATTTCGAGATCGGCAGCATCAGGAACGGGATCTCGCGCTTGCCGCCACCGCTAAAGCGGACTTCGACCTGATAGTCGGCGCGGAACTCGAGGTAGGTAATGTCGGCGGGTGCCTGTCCGATATCTTGGGCGACCAAGTCGAGAAACTGGTGGAACCGTTCGGTTGTCGTGTTGTCTGAACACGGCGTGCCGATCACATATAGCTTGTCGAAACCGAGTTCGGCCTCGAGCGCGCGCAACGCATAGACTTGGCACGGGATCCCGATTAGCGCGATGCGCTTGTGACCCGCAGCGCGGGCCGGTTCAAGCAGGGCCAGCAGCGGCGCGTAGCCCATCTTCATGCCGCGACAGGCCGCCATGTCTCTAGCGTGCGTGACGATCACCGGCACCGGCTTCCAGCGATCATCTTGGTCGGACGTCATGGTCAAGACGGCGTCGACCGCACCGGTTTCCAGCAGCCGCTCGCCGATGCGCGAAGTGATCCCGGTCCACTGTGCGCCATCCGACGGGCGGCACAGTTCGGCGCGGACCATGCGGCGGAACGGGCCGAAGTGGAGTTCGTCGGGACGTGTCACGTCGCGCGGGCGGCCATGGACCGCCGTCTCGAGGCGCGGATAATCCGGCGCAATAAACTGACAGGCGCGGCCGCAGCGTTTGTGGTCGGCTGTGCGTGAAATTCCACAATCGGTGCACAGCGAACGCGGCACGGGTTCAGCCAGCGGCGGCGTGATCATTACGCACCCGCCTCGCGCAGCATGCGCGCAGCTTTTGGCGCGAAGTAGGTGAGGATACCGCACGCACCGGCGCGCTTGAACGCGAGCAGGCTCTCCATCATCGCGCGGTCGTGGTCGAGATATCCGGCATTCGCGGCCGTCACGATCATCGTGTACTCGCCGGAGACTTGGTAAGCTAACGTCGGAACGCGCAATTCGTGTGAGACCCGACGGACGATGTCAAGATAGGGCATGCCGGGCTTGACCATCACCATGTCGGCGCCTTCTGCGATATCGAGGGCGACCTCGCGGATGGCTTCATCGGTATTGGCCGGGTCCATCTGATAGGTACGTTTGTCGCCTTTCAGAGTCGACGATGAGCCGACCGCGTCTCGGAACGGGCCGTAAAATGCGCTGGCATACTTGGCCGCATAAGCGAGCAGCAGCGTGTTGCTATGGCCGCTGGCTTCGAGCCCCGCGCGGATCGCGCCGATACGGCCATCCATCATGTCCGACGGCGCCAGGATATCGGCACCGGCTTCGGCCTGGACCAGCGCTTGCCGGACGAGGGCGGTCAGCGTCGCATCGTTGGCGATCTCGCCGTCGATAAGCAGCCCGTCGTGGCCGTGGCTGGTGTAGGGGTCGAGCGCGACGTCGAGGATCATGCCGACGCCGATCCCGGCTGCCTTGATGGCCCGCGTTGCCCGGCACACGAGGTTATCGGGGTTGAACGCTTCGCGCGCGTCGTCGGTGCGGAGTTTCGGGTCGGTGTAGGGGAACAGCGCGATGGCCGGGATGCCGAGCCCTGCCGCCTCGCGCGCGGCGTCGACGATGAGATCGATCGACAGCCGCTCGACACCGGGCATGGACGGGATCGCGATGCGCTGGCTCGAGCCCTCCACGACGAACATCGGCCAGATCAGATCAGCGGGCGACAGCGCGTGCTCGGCCACCAGCCGCCGCGACCACGGCGCCTGCCGCAACCGCCGCATGCGGACAGCCGGGAACGTGGCGGGAGCGAGAGCGGTTGGCGGGCTGGGGGGCGCCTGTGCCGTAGGGGATGCCTGTGCCGTAGGGGCAGTCCGGGCAGTCGGGGCTTGCGCGACTTGGCGCGGGACATTCGTGCGGCTGGTATCTGAGCGACTGTGATCGGACATGGGCGCAGGGTTCGGATGCCGGAGGTGGTGGGCCGCCAGTGTTGACGGCTGGAGAGCTATGACTACCCGCAACTCCCGGTTGGGGCAAATGTGGGTGTGGGTGGGGCGGGTGGGGATGAATGTCGGCCACTCTATGAA
>JAWXCP010000131.1:0-3892 GCA_034408685.1 Hyphomicrobium aestuarii
GTATCGGATCGCACCTCGAGGGTGCGACGATCTTGCACGCGCGCTGATGTCAAGGCATAATATCTCTTATCGAGCCTGCGTTGGCCTGCCCTCCATACAGTGGACGGACCGATCCCTCTGCGATCACTGCCCTGATGAAGACGTCCGCGCGCCTCGATACGGCCGGGTTCCATACACCGGGCTACACGTCGTTTCTGGAGGCACTCGGTATGTCGAGCAGCGGCACGGTGAAGTGGTTCAACGGCATCAAAGGTTACGGGTTTATTCAGCCCGACGAGGGCGGCACCGACGTCTTTGTCCACATTTCTGCCGTTGAGCGCGCGGGGCTGAAATCGCTCCGTGAAGGGCAAAAGCTCGGCTATGAACTCGAACAGGGCCGCAACGGCAAATATGCCGCCGTCAACCTCCGACCGATGTAGCAGCCGACACCGGTAAGGCCTTGTGGGGCAAAGTCCGTGGCGCGCGGCGGGGAGCGCTGACGGGCTTGTCGGGCGTGTCTGGTAGCGCCGCGCTCGCCGACGACGGCGTGAGCATTATCACGTGGTGGAACAATGGTTCCAAGCTCGCCGTTTCCGCGATGACGCGTCGCTAAAGCTTCGGATAGCTTGACGCACGTTGCAAGACGGCGCAGGACATTCATGGACAACGGACGCCTCGCGGCGGGCCGTGCAACGCGTGTTTGTTTACGGGGGGCAGACCATCTGCTCCCCGGTTTGGTTTTTGGATTCGGACAACTGAGGGATAAATGGCGAAAGAGGAAATGCTCGAGTTCGAGGGTGTGGTCGAGGAAGTCCTGCCGGACGCCCGCTGCCGCGTCAAACTCGACAACGGGCACGAGGTCATCGCCTACACGTCAGGCCGCATGAAAAAGAACCGTATCCGTATTCTTGCCGGCGACCGGGTCACGATCGAAATGACGCCCTACGACCTGACCAAGGGACGCATCAATTTCCGCCACAAGGACGCCCGTGGCGGCCCGGGCGGCGGTGGACCGACCGGCCCAGGTGGCGGCGCGCCCGGTGGCACCCGTCCACGGCGCTGACGCACCTCTGATTTTATTAGCAACTCTAGAAGTGCTGATCCCTGCGATGGCCGACGACTTTGGCCATTGCTACTCAGCGGCGTCGAGCATCTGGTCGGCGGCGCTGTCGTAACGCGACGTATCGGTGGCGAGCATGCCGAGTGCATGCAGGTAAACTTCGAGGATGCTTTCCTCTTCCTGGCGCTCGTTTTTGCTCTTCTTGCGCAGCTGGATGATTTTGCGCAGCGCCTTGACGTCAAAGCCGACGCCCTTGGCTTCGATGTACTTGTCGCGGATATCGTCGGCGAGCGCCTTCTTCTCCTGCTCCAGCCGCTCGATCTGCTCGACGAGCTGGCGGAGCTGGGCCTGGGCGGCCCCTTGTAGCGTGGACATGGCGTAACCTTCGTTCGTGTGGAAACGCGACGGTATGGACACGGACCAGCGGCGGCAAGCGCGCGGCTCGTGTCATCCATAACTTTGTCACCGCGCCGGACAAGACTGCAAAGACGCTTGACAGAGAGGGTCTGGTCGCGAATTGCGGACCGTGATTCCGATGACATTTCCGGCGATAGGGACTGGTGCCATGAGCGCAGCGCAAGATCGAAGCCGACTGATCGCCATCATCGCGGCGCGGTCATTCTCGAGCGGACCAGAGATGAAACTGGCGTCGGGTCGCACGTCGAACATCTACTTCAACATGAAGCCGACGATGCTCCACCCGGAGGGAGCGTATCTGATCGGCGCGCTGTTGCTCGAGGCGATCGCGGCCGACGCGCCGGATCTAGTTGGGGGTCTCGAGATGGGCGCGGTGCCGATCGCGACGGCAGTCGCCGCCGTGAGCCATGCCAAAGCAACGCCGGTTAGCGCCTTCTTTGTTCGCAAGCAGGCCAAGGAACACGGCACCCAGAGCCTGATCGAGGGGCTCGCCAAACAGGACACGATCGCTGGCAAGCGGGTCGTCATCGTCGAGGACGTGACGACGACGGGCGGATCGGCGCTGAAAGCCGTCGAGGCGGTGCGGGCGGCTGGTGCGGTGGTTGTGCGGGTGGCGACGGTCGTCGACCGTCAGGAGGGCGCAGTTGAAGCTTTCGCGGCCGCCGGCGTGCCGTTTACCGCGCTGCTGACGGCGAGCGATTTCCGCTGATCGCTCGGCTTATTCGTTTTGGGCGTGTTGGCTCGCCACATCGCATCACGTCATAGACTTGCCATTGTGGCTGGGACATCGTCTGTTGGGATGCCCAATCCCCGAAGGTAGCCGCGATGGCCGGACGCGACCAGTTGATGATCGAGATCACGCCGCAGGTCCTGCTCAAGGCCTATGCTTGCGGGATCTTTCCCATGGCAGAAAGCGCCGAAGACCCGGCGCTTTACTGGATCGAGCCGCAGCACCGGGGGGTGATGCCGCTCGACGCCGTGACGGTGCCCGGACGACTTGCACGCACCATCCGCAACACGCCGTATGTCGTTCGGATTGACACGGATTTTCCCGGCACGATCGATGGCTGCGCGGCGGCACGGCCCGGGCGACAAAGCACCTGGATCAATTCCCGCATCCGCGCTCTCTATGGCGAACTGTTCGACCTTGGCCATTGCCACACGGTCGAAGTGTGGGACGGCGAGCGGATGGTCGGCGGGCTATATGGCGTGGCGCTCAAGGGCGCATTTTTTGGCGAGAGCATGTTCTCGATCGAGCGGGATGCCAGCAAGATCGCGCTGATCCACCTTGCCGCGCGGCTGATCCATGGCGGATTCAACTTGCTCGATACTCAGTTTGTCACGCAGCACCTTCGACAGTTCGGGGCGACGGAGATCGGCCGGGCGGCGTTCCACAAGCGTCTCGAAAAGGCGCTTGCGGTGGAGGGCAGCTTCTTTGCGCTGCCGCCCGACGTCTCGCCAGAGCAGGTCGTCGAGATCGTCATGGCGGCGTGTGTGCATAAGCCGACATTGGCCAAACCCGGCACGACGCCGGGAATTCCCGCGATCAGCAAGCGGAAGAGCTGAGCTTGCCCCGCGCGACACGGCTCTAGAGGCCTTCCGCGTTAAATTGAAGCGCGGAAGGACCCTAACTTATTTGTTTGTCGTGCTTCTTTTCGGAAAACCGGTTCCCACTTTTCCGGAAGCACTCTAGAAGTCGAGGTCCTTGGCGAACGCGGCCTTGTCTTGGATGAAGCGGAAGCGGGCCTCGGGCTTCGAACCCATCAATGCGTTGACAGTTTCCGTCAACATGGTGCGCTCGCCCTCGCCGTCGCCGATCTCGACCTTCAGCAGCTGGCGTTTGCGGCGGTCCATCGTCGTCTCTTTGAGATTGCTCGCGTCCATCTCGCCGAGGCCTTTAAACCGCGTGATCTCGACCTTTTGTGTGCCCTTGAATTCGCTGGCGAGCAGGGCGTCGCGCTGGCGTTCATCACGCGCGTACACGGATTTTGCGCCCTGTCGGATGCGGTAGAGCGGCGGGACGGCGAGGAACAGATGCCCGTTCTGGATCAGCTCGGGCATTTCCTGGAAGAAGAACGTGATCAGCAGCGACGCGATATGGGCGCCGTCGACGTCGGCGTCGGTCATCAGGATCACGCGTTCGTAGCGCAGGTCGTCGTCCTTGTAGCGGGCACCGGTGCCGACGCCGAGTGCCAGCAGCAGGTTCGACAACGCCTCGTTCTGGGCGAGTTTCGCCGATGACGCGTTGGCGACATTCAGGACTTTGCCGCGCAAAGGGTAAATCGCCTGGGTCTCGCGGTCCCGTGCGCTTTTGGCCGAGCCGCCGGCGCTGTCGCCTTCGACGATGAAGATCTCGGTGCCGGCTGCCGACTGGATCGTGCAATCGGCGAGCTTGCCAGGCAGGCGCAACTTGCGGGTGGCGGACTGGCGCTGGAC
>JAWXCP010000132.1:0-31875 GCA_034408685.1 Hyphomicrobium aestuarii
GTATAGACCGGGCCTTCGAGTGTCGTGAATGAATTCTCGGCATTGCCCGCGCCGGGCCGTTGCTGGCCAGATTCGCGCGCGGCGATAATGGCGTCGGCGATTTGCGGGTTCATGCCGTCAATGGCGAGCAGCGTCTGGCGCGAGGCCGTCAGCGGGTTCACGCGTGCCCCAAAGCCGAAGATCGTCGCATGGCGTTCCAGCGCCGGGACGAGCCGTTGCGGCATGTTCGGGATCGACCTAAGCCCGCTCATCGAGTGCAGCTTGGCAGCACGCGCGTCGTTGCCGACCGGTTCGCCAATGGCTTTAGCCGCAGCTTGCGCAAGGTTGACGGCATCGAACGCGTCGACGCCAAGGCGGCTCGCTTCGGACCGCATGAGCGACTGGATATGCGACGACGGCGATTGCTTGATGTCGATCTTGCCGCGTTCGTCCTCGATCGCCACCGTGATCGCTCCGCCGTCGATCTCGAATGTCACCGCCCTGCCGTCGCGCGGCATTGTGCGCTCGGCGGCAGCGAGGCTGATCTCGTGGATGCCGATCTGGATGCCGGCGCGGGCCAGCTCACGGGCGCGGACGAGATCGGCGGCGTTGCGGCGCGCGGTGGCGTCATTGCGGGCGTTGGTGACGACGGTTGCTGCTGTCAGGGCGAGAAACAGCGAGACCCAAACCGTCGTGACGAGTGCTATACCGCGTTGGCGGGGAGCTAAGCCGAGTTGGCGGGGAGCACTGCCACCTTCGCGGGAGCCACGCCCGTTTCCGCCCGCGCGCGTGTTCCACATCGGCCTCATCGGACGAAGCACTCCCCGCCAGCCAGCATCTCGATCCCGCGGGCCAAGACGCAGCGCGGATCTTTTCCGATTGGTAGTGACACCATTAGGAGCGGACCTTGGCCGTCACTGATCTGGATGCGTGTTGGCAGTCGGCCCGCATCTTCCCAGATCTCTGACCACAGTTGCCCGATCCCGCCCTGACCCGTGCCCAGTTCGTCGCCGTACAAAAAGCCGAGCGGGCGGGCCGTCGACAGTAACTCTCCAGTTTCGACCGGGCCTGCGGTCGACCCACTGAGCACGTTGATGCGCTGACGGCGGATGACGAGGCGTGAGCGTGCTGCCGTTTCGGTGCCGCGCTCGATCGCGACCTCGATCCGGTAGAGGCCGCTCGACCCGTCGCGCTCCGCCGTGGTGGCATTGAAGACGAACAGCGTTTGCTCGCCGCGAAACAGCGGCGCGGAGCCTTGCTGCGGGGGGTCTTGCTATCGAGGCTGGGCTGTTGCCAAGCCAGCGACGGTCGCCGCTTCAATCCACGACTTCAGTACGCGGCGGGCGGTGAGCAGCTGTTCGTCCTCGCCGATCGCCCGCGACATCCGCGCGACCTGTGCTTGTCCGCTCCACAGGGCGGAAAACAACAACCCGGCGATCATCGCGAAGATGCCGACCGCAATCATCACCTCGATGAGGCTGAAACCGCGCGCTGTATGCGACCGGCGGGGGCAAAACGCGCCGCGTAGCCGGTGGCGCCGTTGTAACTGCGGCGTCATCGGATCGTCCCGGGTTTGGCGCGGATCGTTGTCAAGCGGTAGCCGCCCCGGCCGAGTTCAGGACCTTCAATCACGATCGCGACTGTCAGCAATCCAGAAGTCGACGGCGAAGCCTGCGGCGGTGGCAGCGACAACGCCGCGCCATCTGTGATCGAGACCTGCCACGTATAGCCTGCCGGATCGCGGCCTTGGAGTGCGCTTGGCTCGAGCGGCAGCTCGAACCCGAGTTGGTCGATCAGGCTCTCGGCAACCAGGGCAGCGTTTGCTTTGGCCTTGGCCCGGCGTTCGAGGTCGAGGCCGGTCGAGATCGCCTGATAATACGCCGTGATCACGCCGGCCGCGACCGCGAGCGCGATGAGCGCCTCGGCGAGCGAGAACCCGGCTTGTCGGCGCTGCCGCCGTTGCGCTGGCGCAACGCGCTTCCGCTCAGCTGGCATCGGCAGCCCCCGATCGCAGAGTGATGCGGCCCGTCAGCCAGTTGACCGCAAGGCCGACGCTATGGTTGCGGCCAGCCAGCGTGAAGCCGCCGCCAGTGGAGCCGCCTTCGGGATACAACACGATGCGTTGAATACGCACGCCGTCGCCATCAGCCGCGACCAAGAGGGCAAGCGTTTCGGGCAGGCGCCGTTCCAGCGCGGGGTTGCCGTAAACGAGGCGGTTTTCGGGCTGGTCAATGACGATCGAAGTTGGCGTCCCGGTGGTCAGGGCCCGCGTGCGCACCTCGGCCAACACGCTGGCGATTTCGCGCGCTTCCGCTTCGACGCGCAGCTTCTCACTCGCGGGCGATAACTGGACGGCCGCAAGTGCCGTCAGGCTCGCCAGGATCGCCACCGCAATGGTGATTTCGATCAGCGAGAAACCACGCTGAGTACGGACGCGCCGAGGTCGCTTCCGTGCCAACGTCGGCTCATCAGGTGCCGATGTCCGCATTGGAGCCCTCGCCGCCTGGAGCGCCGTCCGCGCCAAGCGAAATGATCCGGTTCGGCTGGTCGGGCGTCGGCTGGAAGCGGTACGGCTTACCCCACGGGTCGAGCGGCAGGCGGCCGTCCCTGAGATACGGGCCGTTCCAGCCTTGAGCCGAGCCCGGCTGGATCAGTACGTTGAGGCCATCGCCTTCGCCAGGATATCGGCCTGTGTCGGCCATGTAGATATCGAGCGCGGCGCGCAGTTGCTGAATCTGGACGTTCGCCGTCTTGGATTTCGAGCCCTCGAACTGGCGCATGACGTTGGGTCCGACGAGGCCGACCAGCAGCCCCATGATCGCGACGACAATCAGGATTTCGACGAGTGAGAACCCGCGCTGGCGCGCATGAAGTCCGCGCTGGCGCGCATTAAGTCCGCGCTGGCGCGCATTAGGTCCGCGCTGGCGCAATTTTGGTCCGCGCTGGCGCGATGAGCGCACGCGATCAGATGATCGAATTGATCGAGAGAATTGCACTGAATAGCCCATACAACAGTCCACCAATCAAGCTACCGATTACAACGAGCAACATGGGCTCGAACCAGATAAGAAAGAGTTTCGTCATCCGCTCCAGGTCATCTTCGAGCATCTGTGCGGCCTTCGTCAGCATCGAACCGAGGTCGCCGCTCTCCTCGCCCGCGCGGGCAAGTTGGACGACGATCGGCGGAAATGCCCCGGTGTCGTAGAGCGCGTCGGATAGTCGGGCACCGGTCTTAAGCCGCTCGCGCACTGCCAAGGTTGCCGCGGCTAACTTCGGATCGGTGATCGTCTGTCGGGCGACGTCGATGGCGGGCAGCAGCTGCACTTGCCGCGACACCAGCGTGCCGACGAGGCGGAACATCGCCGCCGACTGGGCCTTGTCGATCAGCGCGCTGCCAAAGCTCGTCAACCGCAACACACCTGTGATCGACTTTTCGAGCGTTCCGGCGCGTGCTGCCCGAAAGGCCAGCGCGAGCACGGCGATCAGCGCGGCAGCCAGCGGCATGGCAAGTTGGCGGACGGTATCAGACAGCCAGAACACGAACCGGGCAGACGCTGGCAACTTGTCGAGATGGGCACGCACGAGCTGTTCGAATTGCGGCACCACCACGAGCAGGATCGTCAGCACCGACCCGAACGCGACGATGGCAAGAATGGCTGGATAGACGAGTGCCGTCGTCACCTTGGAGCGCAGCGCGTTGCGGGCCATGAGGAGGCGCTCGATCTCGGCCAGCGCGGGGCCGAGGTCGCCGGTCATCTCGCCCGTGCGTAGCAGCGCCAGACAACTCGCGTCGATGTTCTGGCCAGCGCTGGCGAATGCTTTGGCCGGTGGCAGGCCGCCGCGCATGCCAGCGACGATCGACGATGCGACCATCCCGCGTGGCGAGCTCGATGCGCCGCTCGCCGTCGTCGCGAGTGCGCGTTCCAGCGAGATGCCAGCGCCGACCATCTTGGCCAACTGGCTGAACAGAAGTTCGATGTCGCGATCCGACAATCGCGGCACGGGACCCACGGGCGTCTGGCTCCGGACGCGGGCAGGAACTGTTTGGCGGCCAGGATGTGTTTGGCGGGCAGGAAATGTTTGGTAGGCTGGCAGCGTTTGGCGATGTGCGGCGTTAGTCGCAACAGTTGCAGCCGGGCTCGCAGCATCGGGCGAACTCGGGCGGCGGGGTGCGCCGCCATCTGTGATATTAGAACGGAGCGGTGTGCGCGGGTTCATCCAGGTCCGCCTCCACGGTCGCTGCGGAGTTCGCGTTCGAGGTCGCCGTCGGGCAGTTCGATGGCCCGCAACGCTTCCTCGCCACTGGTGACGCCAGCGGCGATGAGTTCGAGCGCGTGTGTTCGCATCGGTTCATAGCGGCCGGGATCGGCGCCAACGTCGGTGACAAGGTGGGCGCCCTCGACGGCCTCGAACACGGCGCGTCGTCCGCGATAGCCGCTGCCGCTACAGTGTGGGCATCCAACGGCCTCGCGCGCCGCGTTCGATGCGGTCAGCTTGTAGCCGAGGTCGCCCGGTCGCGACGGCCGCGCGCAATGCTGGCACAGCACCCGGACAAGCCGCTGGGCAGCCGCAACGCGTAGGGTCGCGTTGATCAAAAACCGCTCGATGCCCATGTCTTCGAGGCGCGTCACCGCTGACGGCGCATCGTTGGTATGGAGCGTGGACAGCACGAGATGGCCGGTCAGCGCGGCCTGTATCGCGACTTCCGCAGTCTCCCGGTCACGGATTTCACCGACCATCATCACGTCCGGGTCGTGGCGCAGGAACGACCGTAGCGCGCGGGCGAAGTCGAGGCCGATATCGCTGTTGGCTTCGACTTGCACCACGCCTGGAACCTGGATTTCGACCGGGTTCTCGACCGCCACGATCTTGCGGCCGACGGTGTTGAGTTGGCCCAGGGCTGCATGCAGCGTCGTCGTCTTGCCAGAGCCAGTTGGCCCGGTGACGAGGATGAGACCGTTGCGCTGTGCCAAGCCGCGTTCAAAGATCGCGCGGACGCCAGCTGGCATGTCGATCGATGCAATCGACTTCAGGCCAATGTCAGTATTCAACAGCCGCAGCGCCAACGCCTCGCCGTGGATCGCGGGCGCCGTCGCGACGCGAAGATCGACCTCGCGGCCATGCGCGCGATAGCGGATACGCCCGTCCTGCGGCAGGCGGCGTTCGGCGATGTCGAGGCCGGCTAGAATTTTCAGCCGTGAGACGACGCCAGCGTAAAGGTCGGGAGGGACCGCCGGCTGGTCGACGAGTAACCCGTCGATGCGGTAGCGGACGCGCGTCATCCGGTCGAAGGCCTCGACGTGGATGTCGGTTGCCCCGCGTTCCATCGCCGTCGAGAGAATGCGATCGACGAGTTTGATCGTCGGCGCGTCGTTGGCGAGTTCGACGAGATAGTCGCGGTCCTGCTCGTCGCGGCCACGGTCGGACATCAGACCGGCCCGGTCGGCTTCGGCCTCGGTGCGGGCGAGAGCCGCCTCGATATCGCGCGGCGCGGCAACCTTCAGCGCGACAGCGCCGTCGCAGGCAATGGCGAGAGCCTTCTCGACAAACGGGTCGGCTGGATCGGCGACGGCAAAGCACCAACCAAAGTCGGTGATTTCGAGCGGAGCGACGTTGCGTGCTTTCATGAATGCCGAGCTGAGCCGTGGCTGGGCTGGAAGCGGCACGGGAAAGTCGGCCGCTGTCGCGAGTTCAAGGCCACATAGTTCGGCGGTTTCGCGGGCCCAGTCGGCTTGCGAAATGAGCCCCAGTCGATCGACGACCGTGCTCAGAGAATTGCCGGTCGAGTGGGCGAGTTCGCGGGCACGGCGGCAGTCCTCGGCGGTGACCGTTCCCGCATTCGCGAAGGCATCGAGCACGTCGGACGCTGCAACCGGCGTGAAGCGCGTCGTTCTGGCCGAGCGTGACGGTGCGTTGCCGCGCGTTGCCGTTTGCTGGCGGTCGCCCAGGTTGGACTGCGCAGTAGATTGCGGCGTGAGCTGTGGCCTACGTCGCGCCATCTCGCTTAGGCGTTCGGCGAGCTGATTTCTCATCGTGTCGCGCTCCTCGATTTCGCTTGAAGCTACGCCCGGTTTGGAAAAGTTTTCATGAACGGCGCGATAGAAACTCTTCACCATTGTAAGGCCCGATCGAAACTGTGCCGTTCCGAGGCAATAAAGAATGGAATTCAATCTCTCAGTAATTGAATAGTTTCGTAAACAATAGCGTAACTACGATTTGCAAGGTTCCATTAAACGCCCCTGGTCAAATGATCCGCCGTCTTTCGTTTCCAAGGGGACCATCATGACGATGTTTCGACGTTTCTTGACCGGGCTTGCCCGTTTATCAGTTTGTCTTGCACTAGCGTTCGTGACCTTTGCTGGTCAAACCGCCGTGTCCACCGAGGCCGCCGCTCAGACGAGCGTTCGGGCTTACGTGATCAACGGCAAGGGTTCGGGTACGTTCAAAGTTGGCGAGGCTGTTGCCATCGCCGCCGATCCGGCACCGCCGGGTTATCAGTTTGCGCGATGGATCGTGTTAGGTGGCATTGCCGCCAATCCGAACGCCGCGTCGACGACCGTCACTGCGAATGCCAGATCACCCTATGTGATCGCTATTGCGCAGCGGATGTTGGTCCCATCGCCGGATGCAACGTACCCGTTGACAGTGTTCTACGGTACGGGCTCAGGATCTTACAAAGCTGGAACAGTCGTCGACGTTTCGGCGCCTGCAACCCGCGGGACTTTAGTATTTTCCTCTTGGTATGATCCATTCAAAGTAACCGCTGATCCAAAGTCGGCAACGACGAAGGCGACAATCCCGCTCGTCCGCTCATACCTGTATCCGCTCTACACCGTTTCGACTAAGTCGGCGGCCGATGTCGTCGTCAGCGTCGTCGGTGGCTCGGGTAGTGGCACTTTGAAAGCCGGTGCAACCGCCCCGATTACGGCGACGGTTCCAGCCAACATGGTGTTCGATAAGTGGACATCCACAGTCCCAGTTACGTTCGCCAACGTGAACGCTGCATCGACCACGTTCGTCGTGCCGAACGCCGCGGTTACAGTGACCGCAACCTTCAAGGCGCCACCAGTAACATTGTACGACGTCGCCGTGACCGGCGGCCGGATCAACGGCGGTGCTGCTACGGGTAGTTTTATCGAAGGCTCCAGGCTCAACATCACTGCCAACGCTCCGGCAGCTGGTAAGGTGTTCAGCCGCTGGACCGGCATGGTCACAGCTCTTGCTGACGCCACCAATCAGGCGACGGTGCTGACGGTCGGCAAGACCAACGTCACGGTCGCTGCCACTTACATCGATGCTCCGGTTGCCGACGTCAGGGTCACGGTCGCCGGCGGTGTTGTCGTTGTCCCCGTCGCTTCGGGCAACTACAAGCCAGGTGCTGTGATCGCACTGCGCGCCAATGTTGCGCCAGCCGGTCAGGAGTTCGTAAACTGGACGACGACTGCGGGCGTTCTTGCGACGCCGAACGTCGCAACGACGACCTTTACGGTGCCAGCCGTCGCAGCGTCGGTCACGGCGAACTTCCGCACGGTTGTCGCGTCGTCGGATGCCGTCGCATTGACCTCGCACACCAACAACGGCCTGATCGAAGCCACCGGTGAAACGGTGTTCGGTGCGGCCAAGTCCCCAGCCACGGTCGACACGCTCGAAGTTACGCTCTCGACCAACGGCCGAAAGCAGATGGTCCAGGTCGACAAGACGACGGGCGTGTTCGCCTTCCGGACGTTCGAAGGTGAAGTGGCCGTACAACAGACCGCAACGCTGACGTTCGCCAGGAAAGATCTGTCCGGCGTGACAGAAACGTCCGTGTTTAACCTCAATGGCACCAAACGGCCAGCTAACCTTGCAATGATCGCGGGCCGCCTGACGTTTGGCGCCACGCCAGCGCTGCTCAATCAGCTCAAGACGACGGGACTTCAGACCTGGGTCGAACAACAGCTCAACCCAGCTGCGATCAACGACGCCGCGTTCATGGCGATGCAGCCCGACAACCTTCTGCGCCTGACGGTCTCTGAGCCCTATCAGCTGCGTGAAGAAATCCCGATGTGGCAGATGGCATACTCCGCCTACAGCCAGCGTCAGCTGCTCGAAGTGATGACGTTCTTCTGGAACAACCACTTCTGGTCGAACCACACGGATGCCGCCGACGTCGAGGTCGGTGATATCGCAGAAATCCGTGGCTTCCGCCGTCACGCATTCGGACGGTTCCGGGATCTGCTGGGAGAGTCGGCAAAGAGCGTGTCGATGATGGCCTATCTGGACAACATCTTCAGCGACGCAAACGGCATCAACCAGAACTACGCACGCGAGTTGTTCGAATTGCATACGGTTGGCGTCAACGGTGGCTACACAACCGCTGACATCATCGGTGCGGCGCAGGCATTCTCGGGCTGGAACATCAAACGGACTTCGGCTGATGGCGTTAAACCCGTCAACTACGACTTCGAGTTCAATCCGCAGCGTCACTTCATCAAGCAAAACCGCGTTATTTCGTATCTTAATCTGACGTTCCCGCAAAAGGCGTCGGCAGTACCGGCTGACATCTCTGAGGGAGAGCAGATCCTCGACCGTCTGGCACTGCATCCTGCAACGCAGGAGTTCATCTGTACGAAAATGGTCGACCTGCTGGTCTCGGACTCGCATCCGCGCACGCTGATCGACAAGTGTAAAGCCGCCTGGGAGACAAGCGGTGGCGTGATTGCCCAGTCGCTGCGCGCGATCCTGCTCGACCCGTCCTACCCGCAGTCGGTTGCCTACATCCGCACCAAGGCGAAGACGCCCTACGAAGCCTTGACCGCATCGATCCGTAACCTCGGTGTCTATCCGGTCGCTGGCAAGGAACGCGACTTCTACAATCGCTGGCGGTCGATCGTCCGCGATGCGGGCATGGACATGGTCGAGTTCGGTATCCCGACGGGCTTCAAGGAGGCTGGTTCGAACTGGACCAACACGGCATCGTTCATCCAGAAGTTCCGCGGGATGACCGGTAACGTTCGTGACCAGACGACGACGGGCACGTCCCGGCTTGGGACCGTGAACTATACGCAGATGATGAAAGACGCTCGCATGCCGACGTCTGAAGCCGCCGCCGCCTACCTGTTGGCACTCACCGCCGCGGACCGTTTCCGCAAGGATGAGTACGACCTTGTGGTCGGTGCGTTGAAGGGAGCGACTGGAGCGCCAGCGTTCGATCTCAACGCTGCGGATGCTGAGAACCGCCTGCGCAAGGCCGCAGGTCTGCTGGTTACGCTTCCAAGCGTACAGCTGCAGTAACTTGACACCACAGCTCATCATTCGAAAGGCATTTCAGATGTCCAATCACGACCAGCATGACGATCATCACGACGACGACCATCACAACGACGCCCACGGCCATAAACATGCAAACGGCCTTGGCAGCTGCGGCTCGCGCGACCACTCCCGGCGCGCGTTCCTGAAAGGTGCGGCGGCCTCGTCCGTCGCACTTCTCGGCAGCTCGTACGGTATGCCGGACCTGACCTTCGCGCAGACCGCTGGCAAGAAGACGATCATCAAGATCTTCATGCGCGGCGGGGCCGACGGCCTCAGCCTGATGCCGAAATTCGGGGATGTGAACTATCGCATCCTGCGTCCCGACATCGGCATTCCGGTCCCGAGCGCCGACCCGAACTCGGCGATCCGGCTCGACAACATGTACGGCCTCAACCCCAATCTCCGTCCGCTGATGGAAATCTGGGATACCGGCCGCATGGCGATCGGCCCCGGCGTTCACTTCGCCGAAGGCAACCGTTCGCACTTCGATTGCCA
Source organism: Hyphomicrobium aestuarii (assembly GCA_034408685.1). Lineage (GTDB taxonomy): Bacteria > Pseudomonadota > Alphaproteobacteria > Rhizobiales > Hyphomicrobiaceae > JANXVY01. The sequence goes on from JAWXCP010000132.1 coordinate 9,766, forward strand.
ACAGTGGATCGAACTCGGTGAGCGCCGGGATGTCGGAGACGGGTTGTTCAACAAGTATCTCCAGCTCAACGCTGGCAATGACCCGCTGCGGGCGCTGCGGGCTGGGTCCAACAACATGGCCGCATCGCTCGCGGGCACCATCATCGTCCCGGCCATCTCGAACGGCACTGATTACAACTTGACCAACAGCGACTGGTGCGGTGGCAACAATTGTTCCGACAACGGCTTGACCAAGGCGTTGGAGCAACTTGGTGCGGTCGCCAATCAGGGCCCGGAAATCGAGCGGGAAACGCGGCGCACGTCGAAGATCATGGTCGAGACAATCGCCAAGGTCCAGGCCGCCTCGATCAACTATACGCCGTCGGCCAATGGCATGCTGTACCTCGACGGTGACGGTGGCCGCCGGTTTACGACCATGGGTCGCGGTTTGAAGCTCGCCGCGCAGTTGCTCAAGTCGGGAGCCCCGCTCGAAATTGCGGCGATCGATTGGAGCGGCCACTGGGACACGCATGAGAACCAGATCGGATCGTCGATCATCGACGAGACCAACAGCCATGCCCGCTCGTTGCGGGAAGGTGCCGACAATCTCGTCACCTTCTGGCGCGATCTCGGCGCGCTGCGCGACAACGTGATCGTCATGGTCGGCTCGGAGTTTGGCCGCACCGCACTGCAGAACGGCTCGAAGGGTACCGATCACGGCCGCGGCAGCGTGTGGTTCGCGCTCGGCGGTCCGACGGTCGGCGGGATCTATGCCCCGTTGCCGGAATTGACGGAGCAACTCGTCCGGAACTCGCCTAACAACAACTCGGTTCCGATCACCATGAACTACAAGGACATGTTGGCGGAAGCAATGATCCGCCATCTCAACGTGCCCGACTCGCAGATCGCGACGCTGTTCCCGGGACACACGTTTACGAACTATAATATGTTCACGCGTAGCGTCTGAGGGAACGTCCTCTGATTCGCATGGAATCAGAGGGGCTTGGAGGCAGGCACATGGCGCCGCAGCCGATCGGTTTTGAGGCTCCGTTGCTGGAAGATGTGCGCCCCGGGGCTTATGGTCCCGGGGCGTCTTCGCGTGCGCGGGAAGGGCTATCGGCGTTCCTCGAACTGGCCGCCGATGGTTGGCGGGTGGCGACGCGCTCGCTTGATCCGCCTGAGCCGCAGCCGCGGGTGATCATCGAAATTGGCCGCGATGCTTGTCATATCTACACCGATGGCGTCATGATTGGAGCACGCTTCAGGCCGTCCGATGCTGCCGCGATCGCCGAAGCTGCCGCGTCGGCAGTAAGCTTCGTGCCGCAACGGAAGCGCTTAGATGCGCTGGCGCTCGGCTTTGCCGACGACGTGTCGCTCGATCTCGAATTGACGCTGCCAATGGGCCGGCGTTCGACGCTGGAGCAAGCGGTCGCGATGCACGCCGCCGATGCGACGCCATTCGCCGCCGGGGAGGGCCTCGCGTTCTGGTCGATCCGTCGCAACGGCGCGGGCGATGACGGTACCGCCGCCGCCGGTCTATTGGCAGAAGCGATGATCACCATCGTCCCATCGCGCACGGCGCTGGCCATTCTCGACGCGTTGCGTACACTTAACCTGGAGCCGCGTCATGCCGTGCGCCGGGGGCGTTACGTGTCATTCGCGTCGAGCCCAGACTGGCTGGCCGCCGAACCGACCAAGGCCGGGTCGAGCCTTGGCGCTAAGTTTGCAACACTTCCGACGGCCGCGCGAACAACCATCGTGGCGGGGGCCGTCGTGCTGGGGTCGTGCGCGGCCAATCTTGCCGCGACGAGCTTCTTGACGTCGCTGATCAGCGACAAGGCGTCGGCCGCTGCCGATACCATGCGGCGCGACAAGCGGCTCGCGACCGATGTGCAATTCCTCGCGGCTCGCCAACGCGAGACGCTGCTCAAGATCCGCGTGCTCGACGAGGTCGCAGCAAGGATGCCCGACACGGCCTATCTCGAACGGCTCGAGGCCAAAGACGACATTCTTGATCTGACCGTACTGGCGCCGTCGGCGGCCGATACACTCAAGGCGCTCGCGTCGGTCGAGGGCGTCAAGGCGGCCGAACTGCAGTCAGCGGTGGTCCGCGATTCGACCCGCAATATCGAGCGTTTCCGGCTGTCGCTGACGGTCGGCGCCGTTACGCCTGCTGGCGCGAGCGGGGTCAAACCATGACGGGATTTTCCGCGCTGGCGTTCGAACGCAGGGCCGTCCTGGCGTTGTTCGCGGTTGCCGTCGCCTCCGTCGCGCTCGCGGCGACCCTCGTCTCGTCGCTGTTTGGCGTGATGATCGAACAACGTCGCGCCTTGGCCGACATGCGAGCTGCCGTTGCGATGACAGATGGTCAGGCAAGCGCGCCGACAGCTGCAAAGAGCACATCGGCCAAACGGTTGTTTGCCGCCAAGACCACGTCGGAATTCCAGTCAGCCCTGCAATCGTTCGTCAAGGACGCCGCCGCGCGCCATCAGGGCACGATCGAGCAGATCCAAGTGCTGAAGAGCGAACGGGTCGGTGGGCTGTCGCGGGTCGTCATGAAACTTGATGGCATTATTCCAGAACCGAAGCTGGGCGCATTTCTCGCCGATCTTGCGACCGGCGAGCCGCTTGTTCTGCTTCAAGGAATGGAGGTGCGGCAAGCTATTCTACAGGCGAACCGGATCAACAATGGCGGTATCCAAGCCGACGGCGTACAGGCCCGGATCGATGTCGTCGCCTACAGTGCGCTTGCCAACTCGCCGGCCTCGGGAGGACAGCGATGAGCCGGTTGATGTTTGGGGCGGCCGGCCTGCTCGCCGTTGCCATCTGGCTGCCGTGGCCGCTCAGCGGCAACGGTGATGCCGCCATGCGCGATATTCGCTTCGCTGGGCCGGGCGATCCGTCGGTCAGCTTCAGCAATCTCGCCTCGCGGCCGTTGCTCGATCCGACGCGCGGTGCGAGAGGCCGCGTCGCGTCGCAAATCGCCCCACGGGATGCTGCGATGGACTTCGAGCAACGCTACGTGCTCCGCGGATTGGCAACCCACGACGCTATCGCCATTGCCGTTATCGAGGACCGGTCGGCGAAGACATTCGTGCGTCTGCAACGCGGGCAGGTGATCGGCGATTGGTTTTTGGCCGATGTGTCGAGTGATGAGGCGCGGCTGCAAAACGCCAGCGGCGCAACGCGCGCGCTCAAGATGCCAAGTGCAAGCGCCAGCGCCGACAAAAGCGCCGCCGCGACGGCCCAAGACGGCACGCTGACCAGGGCCCGATAATACGAAAATTGGCGTCAGTTTTTGCGAAACTTCGTCGGCTGAGGCCCACGCCCGATCGGCGCCTTGACTTCCATTGCCGTCGGCGGGCTGATGAAGCGGACGCCGATTTCGGTCTCGTCCGCGCGAACGATTTCGCACTGAACCTGCATCCGGTCGAAGCGCATCAGCAATGTGAATTGTAGGGCGATGCTTGATACGCCACGGAACGGGTTGACCCACCCGCGCTGCATCAGGAGGCGGGCGCCGGTGCCAGACATGTCGGTGATCGTGCAGGCAATAGTCGGTGCGGACCCGCCGGGCCAGATCAAACCGGGCGATGTCATAGCACGCCGCATCGACCAGCGCCGGTTACCATCAGCGATGTCAGGCGGCAATTTCAAGGCAGCGATAGGGCGAATGCGCCCTTTTCCAAATGACATACGCGAAGCTCCTCATCCGTCGACGGACTAAAGCTCAGGGCCATTTAACGCTGGGTAAATCCTGAACGAAAAATTGACGAACATTTTGCGGCAATTGTCGCCACTTCAAGTCAGGATCCGTGCTCTCCTCAACAGCACCTGAAACACGATGCCGACAGTTGCAGCAATGAATGCAATCGGCGTGATGTGGGTTGCCAGCATACCGCCCGAGAGCGCGGCTAACGCGCTGGCAACGATGGCAGCAATCGAGGCCGCCGCTAGCCAGTGCAGCTTGCCGGTCGTGGTGACGACGCCCGCGGCGATGGCGCCGGAGATCCCGGCGGGAATGGCACACCACACATAGGTCTCGACCGCTTTTGTAGCCGACCACGCAAGTTTACCGGCGGGGTCGAGAGCGAGGAGGCTCGAAGGCCCGCGGCCTAAGACGAAACCGAACATGAGCGAAGCGAGAAAGATGACAACGGCGGCAAGGAATGGTGCGACGAGCGTCGCGCCGAGAAACGTCCACAGCGCCCGTTGCCCATTGGAAATTTCTGGACCTTTGGTCTGGAGACGGACGACGTTCGATGCGGTGTCCCGCGTGCCGCCGTTTTGCGGTCCAGCGGGCTTTTTTTTCGACGGCTTCGTCATCGTGCCAGCTCCTTCAAACCACGGCGGATAAGCTTGGCCGTGTCGGTGTCAACACCCAGTTCCTTGAGCGCAACCCCGACAGCTGCCATCGCTTGCGCTGGATTATACCCGAGGTTGGTCAGCGCCGACACGGCTTCCATCGCCGCGTTGCCCTCGGGCGGCTGGTGGCCGGGCGCATCGCCGCCGTCCGAAATCGTCGATCCCGCCGGTGTAAAGCTCGTCGCGGGAACTTTATTCTTGAGCTCAGCGACGATGCGTTGCGCGACGACTTTACCAACGCCTTGCGCCTGCTGAACCGCGCCCCAGTTGCCGAGTGCGATCGCGCTGGCCAGTTCGTTGGTCGACAACACCGATAGGACAGATAATGCGACCTTGGCGCCGACGCCTTGGACGGTCTGCAGCGTGCGGAACCAGCTGCGTTCGACCTCGCTCTGGAAGCCATAAAGGCGGATCGCGTCCTCGCGGACATGCGTGTCGATCGTCAACGCGGCCTCGTCGCCGAACTTTAATCCTCGCAGTGCCCGCGCGGTGGCCTGAACTTCATAGCCGACGCCATTTACGTCGAGGATGAGGTGGCTCTCGCCAATCGCCTCGACGCGGCCTTTGAGGCGGCCGATCATGGTAACCCTCCGGCGGCTTCACGCAGCTGGCGGGCCGCGCGCGCCTGTGGGCTCGTGCGGTGGTTGGCGTGGCAGATCGCGATTGCGAGCGCGTCGGCTTCGTCGGCACTGTCGAACTTGGCCTTGGGCAGCAGGAAGCCGATCATCGCCTGAATTTGCGATTTGTCGGCGTGACCCGCACCGACCACCGATTTCTTGATGACATTTGGAGCATATTCGCCAACGGCAAGCCCGCGCATGGCGGGTGCCAGGACCGCGATACCGCGGGCTTGGCCAAGCTTCAACGTTGCCCGCGGGTTGTCGTTGACAAACGTTTCTTCGACGGCAGCCTCTTGCGGATCAAGGCGGGAGATGACCGCGACCAAGCCATTATAAAGTGTGCGGAGCCGCACGGAGAGGTCGTCGCCGCTGTCTGACGTGACGACACCAGAGGCGACGTAGGACAGGCGCACGCCGTCGCTGTCGACGACGCCCCAGCCGGAGCGCCGCAAACCTGGGTCGATGCCGATAATCCGAATCGTTCGCGTGGCCATGGGCATCGCTACCACGGAGCGGACGGTTGTGGCAGGCGGACTGGCGTGTTGGAGCCTTTACGGCACCAGCGGTTTACCAGCGATCCGCAACAGCAGGTTCCGCGTCCCGCGCAGGTAGGGGTAGAGAACGTGGCGCCACGGGGCACCACCAATGACCCACAGTGCGAGCTTCCGGGCAGCACCGTTTCCGCCCGCAAGATCGTGGATGATGCGCGTGGCATCGCCGCCCATGAAGGTTGTCGGCGGATCGCCGTTCTTGCCAGCGAGGCGGACGATAATGCTGTCGTTGACCTCGAACCCGCCGGACCGCAGGCTTGCGACGAGGTCCAGGTGCGCACGGGCGTCGATGACGGCAATGTCGGCACGCACGGTGCGCAATGCTGAAAGCGCCATGTATTGTCGACAGATAGGGCACTCGCCGTCGTAGAGCACGAAGCTTTGAGGCACGGTCGATGCGGGAGTTACTGCGGGAGTAATGTCGCGTCCTGCTGTGGGACGAGTGGCGTTATCGGTTCGCGGTTCGTCGTCGGGCAGACCGTTGAAGGCTATGCTCCCCGGCGCGTCGGCCGGGGAGATCGGCGTTGCAGTTGGGCTCGCATCGTGCCCCATCTCAATGTCACTGCTTTGGAGCTGGAGCGGGATCGTTCGGAGCGGTCATTTCCTTGGCCTTGTCAGCGGCGGCCTTGGAATATTCCGTAACTTTGTCCTTGGCGATCTTGTACCACTCGCCAGCTTTTTGCTTAATGCGCTCGGCCGAGCCGGGATCAGCAACTTTGAAAGCTGGGGCAGCCTTGAGTGCGTCGGTCGAGGCGTCGAGCACAACGACGCGGCGCGATTGGACGACGTCACCGATTTTGATGTCAGCGTAGGACACGGCCACCGTCTTCTCGGGGATGCCGAGCGTGCCGCCGACGCCGATGACAACAGTTGTCGCTTGACCCTTGGCGTCAAGCAAAACTTCGGACACCTTGCCGATGCGCTCGGCTTGGTTGTTCAAAACGTCGGTGCCAACGAGGCGGTAAGCCGCCCAGTCGCCAGCACTCTGCTTCTCGACGAACTTCGGTGCAGCGAACGCGGGTCCCGCGAGCGTGGCGAAGGTGAAACCAGCGGCCAAAAGCGCTGTACGGGTACGAGTCATGACGTTCTCCTCGAGATTTGGTTCGGCACATCTACGGCGACAACTGTTGCCGCACGGCTCGGCTTTAGCTGAATGTTGCGGCGCAGCCGCGACGCGCGAGCCGACCACCACCTCAGCTCAGGTCATATGGCGTTCAGGCCCTCTCCCGGCAAGAGACCGAGTTGCCGCTTGGCCTTTTGGCGAAGCGCATCGATCATCTCGAAGCGGCCGCCGCGGCCTTCGAAATGCCAGAACGTCCAGCCGTTGCACGCAGCTTTGCCCTGCACCATCGCGCCGAGGCGGTGGATCGATGCCTGGTTGCCGCCGTGGTAGAGTGAACCGTCGGCGCGGACCTCGGCCCGGATCCGGCGTGAGGGGTCGAACACGGAGGCTCCTGGCCTCAACATGCCGAGTTCGATGATCGTGCCGAACGGCACGCGAGGCTCGGCGCGCTTCGAGCGCGAGATGTCGATTGCGGACGCGACCAGCGGGTCGACCGCAGCTATGCGTTCACGCGCTGCCGCGACGTAGTCGGGGTCGCGTTCGATACCGATATAATGTCGGCCGAGGCGCTTGGCGACGGCACCTGTCGTACCCGTGCCGAAAAACGGGTCCAGAACGACGTCGCCAGGGGCCGTCGAGGCCACCAGCACCCGGTGCAGCAGCGCCTCTGGTTTTTGTGTCGGGTGAGCCTTCCGGCCGCCGTCGTCCTTTAAGCGTTCAGGCCCCGAGCAGATCGGAAACAGCCAATCGGAACGCATCTGCAAGTCTTCGTTGCCGGCTTTCAGCGCGTCGTAGTTGAAGGTTGGCCGGGATTTCCGGTCGCGCGCGGCCCATATTAAGGTTTCGTGCGCGTTGGTGAAACGCTTGCCGCGAAAGTTCGGCATCGGGTTGACCTTGCGCCACACGACATCGTTCTGCAGCCAGAAACCGAGGTCTTGGAGCGCGACGCCGAGCCGGAAGATATTGTGATAGCTGCCGATAACCCACAAGGCGCCGTCGGGCTTCAGAACGCGCCGGCATTCACTAAGCCATGCCCGGCTGAAGGCATCGTACTCGGCGAAGCTCGAAAATTTGTCCCAGGCGTCATCGACGCCGTCGACAATCGTGTTGTTCGGCCTCAGCAGATTTTGCTCGAGTTGCAGATTGTATGGCGGGTCGGCGAATACGAGATCGACCGACGCATCAGGCAGCGTTGCCAGCACGGCGAGGCAATCGCCGTTGATCACGGTGTCGACCACCGGCTGCGCCTTGCGCGGCGTCACCTCTGACCGGGCCGGAACAGGACGCTTGGGGCGCGGAACACGCGAAACTGACGCCATGGGAACCCTGAAACTCGAAACAAAACGCAGACACGAACTCTGAAGGCGGTGGTGGCCCCCGCCTCGATCGCACCGTCAATCGTAAGGGTTAACAATTCCTTAACGACGCCCGTCACAGTGTCCGAGTACCAATAAAGAACTTATTAAGAACGTCAAGCGCGTTCTTGTTCGCTGTCCCGCACCCGATCCACACCCTCGCCACGTCTGCCGCGATACTGTATCCCAACCTTCATGGACCAGATCGTAGACCCGACGGCTCACGGCGCCTTGCGCGAACGGCGCCTGCTATTGAGCCTTCCGAACGTGTTGACATACGGCCGGATCGCGGCCGTGCCAGCCGTTGTCGTCGTGCTGTATGCCATCGAGGGCGATGCCCGACACTGGGTTGCCTTTACGTTGTTCGTGATCGCGTCGCTGACCGATTGGCTCGATGGCTATTTGGCGCGAGCTTGGCAGCAACAGTCGCTGATTGGGCGCATGCTCGACCCAATCGCCGATAAATTGTTGGTCGGGGCTACGCTGCTCATGTTGGTCTATGACCGAACGATCGTGGGCCCCGCGATCTTCGCCGCCGCCATCATTTTATGTCGCGAGATCCTGGTCTCGGGACTGCGCGAGTTTCTCGCGCAACTCAACGTCAAAGTGCGGGTATCGAAGCTCGCAAAGTGGAAGACGGCAGTCCAGATGATCGCAATTGCCATGCTGCTTGCCGGATCGGCGGGAGAAAAACTGGTGCCGGGGCTAACCGTGGCGGGCGTCGCGCTGCTGTGGCTAGCGGCGCTACTGACGTTGTGGACCGGTTACGGTTATCTCCGCGCCGCCATTTCGCGCGCTGTCGACGAGGCTCGCTGATGGACACAGCACGCGATAACACGTCGGGGAACACGACCATCACATTGGTCTACTTTGCATGGGTCCGGGAGAAGATCGGACGGCCCCGCGACGAGATCTCCATCCCCGCTGGAATAGCGACGGTCGCGGACCTCATTGCGCATTTGCGCTCGCAAGGGGCGGAGTACGAGGCCGCATTCTCCCGACCAGAACTGGTGCGCGCCGCCATCGACCATGTCCACGCGAGACCGGACGCGCCGCTCGGATCGGCGCGCGAGATCGCCTTCTTTCCGCCCGTCACCGGAGGCTGACGATGGCCGTACGCATCCAGACCGAGCCGTTTGATTTGTCAGCCGAAGCCGCCGCGCTGACGGCTGGCCGCACCGACATCGGGGCGATCGTTACGTTTACGGGTACCGTGCGGGGCTCTGCTGGCGGCCGCGAACTGTCATCTATGACGCTCGAGCACTACCCCGGCATGACGGAAGCCGAGCTGGCGCGCGTCGAAGCGGAGGCGACTGCTCGCTGGCCGCTACAGGCGAGCCTGATCGTCCACCGGGTTGGCGAACTGCGGCCGGGCGAGCCCATCGTCCTGGTTATTGCCGCGTCGCCCCACCGCCATGCCGCGTTCGAGGCGGCCGCGTTCCTCATGGATTATCTCAAGACGCGTGCGCCGTTCTGGAAGAAAGAGACCGGCGTCGAAGGGACGGGCACGTGGGTCGATGCGCGCGAGACCGATGACGAGGCTGCGCGCCGCTGGTCGGTCTGATCACCTAAACACGATCGCCGACGCGCTCGGGCGGCGACTTACGCGTGGCTTAATTTGCCGGTCGGATTGGCTTCGGCGTTAAGGCCCCCTTAGCGTTAACTCTTCGTCAATCTTTTCTTTAGATAACCTTAACGTTGCCCCAGGCCTGTGCCGAAAGCGCCACTTTCGTGCGGCATTGACGTGTTCGGGGCTGCTGTATCGCGTTAACGGGGACGATCGACAATGCAATCAAAACGCGCAATTGCGTGCGGGCTGACGGTCGTGCTCGCCTTGGCTTGGGCGGGCCCTGTGGCAGCCGAGCCGTCGGACGTTTCGCCCATGCAACTAGCGCAAGTGATTGCCAAGGCCGATTTAAACGCAAAATTTGCAAAACCCGCTCCCGTTCGTACCCGGTTTATCATTGGTCTTGAAAAGCCGGTCGCATTCCAAATTTCGAGCCTTGCCAACCCAAACCGCGTGATCGTCGAACTACCCGACGGCAAAGTCGCGCTGCCCGATGCCAGTGACGGAGCGCCGATCGGATTTGTCCGTTCGTTCCGCGCAGGGCAAGCATCCGATGGCCGCATGCGGGTGGTGATCGAGGTGACCGAACCGGTGATTGTCACCTCCTCGGCGATCGAAAAGAACCCCGACGGGAAGGGCCACCGTCTCGCAATCGAGATCGCCAGCACGACCGAAGCGCTCGATTCCGCGAAGCCAAAAGCTGCCCCCCGGGATGCGTCCCGGACCATGCCAGCCCCCTCCGGCCTCGGTGCGGTTGGCCTACAACCGCCGCTTCCCACGCCGGCAATGAGCCCGAAGAAAAAGGCCGAGCGCGCCTATAAGCCGGTAATCGTGATCGACCCGGGCCACGGCGGCCAAGATTCTGGCGCGACCAAGTACGGTGCGGTCGAGAAAGATGTCGTTCTCGCGTTCGCCCTCGTGCTTCGCGACAAATTGCAAAAGACCGGCAACTATAAAGTGCTGATGACGCGCGACACGGACACGTTCGTCGAACTCGACGATCGGCTGGAATTTGGCGAGAAAAACGACGCTGCGCTGTTCATCGCGGTCCACGCTGACTACGCGAAGTCAAATGCGCGCGGAGCAACGATATTTTCGCTTCGCTCAGATGTCGTGGATGACCTCAAGAGTTCGGCGCGTGGCACAATGGTCAAAAACGCCCTGACACCCTACCGGGCCAACGCCATCAAGAAAGTCGGCGGCGAGCAGGAAGTCGGCGCCATTCGCTCCATTTTGTCTGATTTAGCCGCGCAGGAAGTGTCGGCGACGAAGGATCGCTCGAAGCTGTTTGCTGGCACAGTGATCGAGAAAATGGGTGACGCGACCGAGATGCGCTCGTCGCCCGAAAAGCAGGCGACGTTTCGCGTGCTGCAGACTGCCCAATTCCCATCCGTGCTGATCGAACTTGCTTACGTGACCAATCGCAAGGACGCGGAGAACTTGAAGTCCGATGAATGGCGCCACGACGTCGCCAACAGCATGAAGACGGCCATCGACAACTATTTCGGCAACCGGCTTGCCAAATTGCCGATGTGAGAACGACTGACAAAGCCGACCATTGCAATCACGAGCGCAGCTTTATGTCTCGCTTCATAATTTCGAGTTAAACCTGAAGCCCGCGATGGGACCAGGAGCCGCGCCATGCCAAAGCCCGCAACCCGTATCCCGACGCCGATCATGACCGGGCTGTCTGGCCATGAGATGTTCTGCTTAGACCTGATCGGGCTCGAGCCCGGCGAGTTGATCATTGGCAACAGCGTATTTTCCCTCGGGTTTATTGGCTCGATTGGCGCTGGCCTCCAGGTTGTGTTTGGCGGCGAAGTCTCGGCCGTGACCAACGTCATCGCGGATGGCCGCCGCCTGTCACAAGATCGCCTGTTGCAAGAGGCGCACAGGAACGGCGCGGACGGGCTGACCGGCGTGACGAGCGACCTCTCGACAATGCAGGGCAATACCGAGTTTCTGTCGGTAGCGAGTTGCGTGCGCCACAAGGGCGAAGGTGCTGGCACGACCATGTTCTCGACTAGCGTGAGCGGGCAGGAGCTGTACTGCATGGTCGACGCCGGCTACGAGCCGGTCCAGTTCGTGTTCGGCAATGTTGCGTATTCGGTTGGTCTGGTTGGCGGCATTCTGGGTCGGATCAAGACGCTAGCCCGAGGCGAGATCAAGGAATTCTCAGACATCTTCAACAAGACACGGCATCTCGCGCTGGAACGCATCTCGCGCGAGGCCATGAATTGCGGGGCGAATGCGGTCGTTGGTATTGAGACCAAGATCATGCCGTTTTCGGGAACCCATGAGATGCTGATGCTGGGCACGGCAGCGGTCCATCCAGCCTTGCCAAAACCAGGCACGGCCGAGCCGGTCACATCCGATCTGACGTGTGAGGAAATGTGGAACCTCGCAGCCATGGGCTACATGCCGATCAAGCTCGTACTCGGCACGGCGGTCTATTCCCTCGGCTTGATCGGCGGCATCAAAGCGATGTTCAAAAGCATCGTGCGTGGCGAGATCTCGGACCTCACGAGCCTCGTTTATGATGCCCGTGAACATGCAATCGGCCTGCTTCGCGCCGAAGCGGCCGCGATCGGGGCCGACGACGTGGTCGGGATCAAGACCCACATTCACGATGTCGGCGGCGTGATCGAATTCATGGCGGTTGGAACGGCCGTCAAGCGGATGCCCGGCGCGAAGCCGTTGTCACCAATGCTTCCCGTCCAGGCGATCATCAAGGATCGTCGCACGTGGCACAGGCATACCGACATCACGAGCAAAAACACTGGCGACCATGCCGGCGGCGAGAGCGGTGGAGACGGCGGCGGTGGTGGTGGTGACTGATCGGGCGCAGATCGTAACTCAACGAGATCGCTCTGGAGCCTCAGCTTGAGCGTTTACCCGGCCACATGCGCTGGAACACGCCGTCGCGCTTGACGATGAGATGGAACAGCGCGCCCGATATGTGCAGCACCACGAGCCCGGCGATGACCGTCCCGCCGATGGCGTGATAGACAAAGATCTGCTTGGCCATATCCTCGTTCTTGGCCACGCCGAATAGCGACGGAATTTGGATGCCGAACGCATTGAGCGCGCCGAAGTACGAAATGCCGAGCCAGCCGCCGATCGCGACCCCGATCAGCAGCAGGTAGAGCGCCCAATGGACCGTCTCGCTGACGATCTTTTGTGCTGGCGCCAGGGTGGCGGCCGAGGGCGGCGCTCCGGCGGTCAGCCGGTAGGCGAGGCGCAGCACCATCAGCGAGAGGATCGTAAGGCCGATCAACTTGTGGCTGCTATAGAGTTGGTTGGTCGTCGCATCCCAGATGTTGCGTTCCCCTCGGTCGGACATGATGAAGCCGATCGGCAGGGTGACGAGGACCAGTGTGGCGACGGTCCAATGGAAAAACCGGGCGATCCCCGAATAGTGCGGTGGCGTTGCGGCCAACGCGTCGTCCGATGGGTGTGCGGCGGATCGGTGAGGCGGCATGGTCGGCTCCAATGCAAAAAAATGGAACCGCCGCCGTTGGCGGTTAGGTTCCGCGGGCTTTCAACTTACAGTCAAACAGCACATCGCCGTCTGCCAGCACGTACACGTCGGTTTCCGGCCGGTGGGCTTCGGCCAGCCGGGCGATCGGGGCGAGGTCGAGCCCCGTCTTACCCGAGCCCAAAATGACCGGGGCAACAAGGACATGCAACCGGTCGACGACGCCAGCGTTGATAAACGCCGACACGGTCGTCGCGCCACCTTCGATCAGAAGCTTGCGGTAGCCGCGTTGGAACAGCGCATCGACAATGGCGCGCGGGCACATCGAGGTCCGGCCGTCGCCGTTCGCGACATCGCGATCCACGCGCACCGTTTCGACGCCGTTAGCAACCTCGCCGTCGCTTCCTCGGATCACCAGGCGTGGCGCACCATCGACCGGGCACATGCAACGCGCATTTTCCGGCAAACGATGGTTCGGGTCGATGACGACGCGAGCCGGGTTGCGGCCGGGAACCCGGCGGACGTTGAGGATCGGATCGTCGGCCAAGGCCGTGCCGATGCCGACGACGACTGCATCGACGGCGGCGCGCAACCGGTGGACATGGTCGAGCGCGGCGTCGCGATTGATCCAGCGGCTCTCGCCGGTTGGCGTGGCGATCCGGCCATCGAGGGACTGACCGAGCTGGGCCACCACAAACGGGCGGTCGGGTCGGGCGTTAACTATCGCGCTGACCGCAAGTTCGCTGCCGTCGCTTGGTGGGATCGGCTTAAAATTCAGCATGCGATCACAGGGTCCGCTCAGCTTTGGTTTCGCTTGTGCGTCATCGATACTAACGGCTTGTGTCGGTCAGAAGTTCCAGCACGGCGCGATGCTCAGATCGGCATTCGAGTTGGTCGTGTTGACCCGTATTCGTGGCCGATATTTGAGGCCCCGCTACCTTGCCCCGCCTTATTGCTTTGTTCGACCGGTAGCCTGTCGACGCAACCAAGCCTGATCAGTTGCACTGCACCATGAGCTTTCTGTTCTGAACGGCACTTGAACGGCCGTTCACATCGCGCACGGATCGACAGAAACTTCCCTAACCAAAACAGCTGGTTGCTAACGCTTGCCGATCGCTGCCGTGATACTTTGTCGATAAAGACAAAGTTGGGCGGGAAGCGGACATGGTGTGTCCATTGGGTGTGTCCATTGGGTGTGTCCATTGCGCATCGATCCCGCCACTCCCTGCCACCATGTTTCGCCCGTTCATCCGTCTGACCTAAACCGCAGGACGCATCAGGTTGCGATCAACTTCTACCCCAGCAAAGTTTTCCCCACTCGACCGGGCTGGAGTATGCTGGTTCGGTCCAACCGCGTGCTGGATAGGCCGTGGAGACACATTACCATGCTGACCGCCCGCCCGGAGTTCCGACTGCCGCCAGATGCGGTCCGCGATCGCCCATTTCGGCTCGGCACGGAGTTACGTGAGGGTCCACCTGCGGGATATGCTGCGGCTGCGCTGGGCTATGCGATCGGGTGGCTGATCCTCGCGTTCCCGTGGCTGTCAGGTCGCGTCACAATCCCGTGGGACGCTAAGGCGCATTTCTTGCCCCAGATTCAGTTTCTGGCCGACAGCTTGTGGCGCGGGGATAGCCCATTCTGGAACCCGTTCGTTTTCTCCGGCCATCCGCAAATCGCCGACCCGCAGTCGCTGATCTTTTCCCCGCCATTTCTCTTGCTCGCCCTCGTCAATCCGGCGCCGACCTCATGGGCGGTCGATGTCACGGTCTACATCGTCATCCTGTTGTCGGGCTTCGCGCTGATGGCGTGGATGCGCGACCGGAACTGGCATCCGATCGGCGCGCTGATCGGCGTTCTCGCCTATGCCTTTGGGGCGGCGATGGCGTGGCGCGTTCAACATACCGGGCAGGTCGTCAGCCTCGCTTATCTGCCGCTGGTTCTGTTCCTGCTCGACCGGTCGTTGGACGCCGCCCGTTCCGCCGACACCGGACTGGAACGCACGCACGTTGCCCGCATTCTCTACGGCCTCGCCAGCGGCATCACCGCCGCCTTCGTCGTGCTCGGCCGTGATCAGGTCGCCCTCGTTACGGTCTATCTCCTGATCGGCTTTGTAGCGTGGCGGCTGATGACGTCTGGCGACGGCCTGACGTCCGCCATCCGCAGAAATTCCGTCCCGCTGATCGTCGCCGCTCTGGCCGGTCTTGCGATTGTGGCACTTCCCGTGGCGCTGTCGGCAGCGCTTGCCGACCAGACGAACCGGCCCACCATCGACTATCTCGGAGCCGGCCGTGGCTCGCTCCACCCCGCGCTCGGGCTGACGCTGTTCATCCCCGATCTGTTTGGTGCCACCGGATCGATGTGGGACTATTGGGGGCCGCCGAGCTATCAGTGGGACCAGATCTGGGGCCGTCCAGACCTCAACCTCGCCCAGAATATGGGCCAGCTCTACATTGGCGCGATCCCCGCGCTGCTGCTGATACTTGGCGCTTTCTCCGGCATCATGTGGCACCGCGACGTTCGCTTCTTCACGCTCGCTCTGGCAGCCGTCGCGATCTATGCCCTCGGCCGCTACACGCCGGCCTTCGAGCCGTTGCACGCCTATCTGCCGGGCGTCGCGCTGTTCCGTCGCCCGGCCGATGCGCTATTTCCGTTAGGCCTGCTGGCAGCGATCCTGTCGGGCTACACGGCACACCGGCTTTTGACCATCGAAGCTCCGATCCCCGCCGTCCGCCTGCGCAACGCGATCATCGCTACCGCTGCCGTCGCCGGCTTGGCGTTCGCCGCAGCATTTTGGTTCGCCGTCCGCATGGACCGCATCGAGATGGCCAGCCGGCCAATGATCCTGTCGGCGGTCGCATTCCTGATCGCGGCAACGATCATCGCCGACGCGGTGTGGTTCAACCCGATCCGCCCCGCGCTCGGCGGGCTGCTGCTGGCCGGATTTACCGTTATCGATCTCGCATGGTTCAACGGGCCGTCCAGTTCGACGGCGATGAAACCCGCCCAGCTCGAGTTTCTCGATCCGCGCACGCAAAACGAAACGATCGAACTTCTGCGCACCAAAACCGCTGCCGGAACGGCGGCGGATCCCAACCGCCTCGACCGCATCGAACTTGCCGGCCTCGGCTTCCATTGGCCGAACGCGTCGATGACCCACCGTTTGCACCACACGCTCGGCTACAACCCGGTCCGCCTCTCCGATTACGTCGCCGCCACGGGTGCGGGCGACACCATCGGCCTCCCCCAAGATCGCGCGTTTCCGCCGCTATTTCCAAGCTACGGCTCGAAACTCGCCGACGTGTTGGGTCTGCGCTACATCGTGTCCAAGGTCGAGATCGAGAGCCTCGACCGGCGCATCCAGCCCGGTCGCCTGGAGTTCGTTGGGCCCACGCTCGATGGCTTCGTCTACGAGAACACGCAGGCCCTCCCGCGCGTCCTGTTCGCAGGTGCGGCCAGATCCGCCGACTTCGACGAGATGATCCGCACCGGTGCATGGCCAGAGGCGGACCTGACCTCGACCGTGCTGCTATCGGCCTATGACGAGAAATCGAGCGGCCTGATTGCCAGCCGGGCCAGTGGCGAGGTTCGCCTCGTCGCCTACCGCAACACCGAGGTCGTCGTTGAAAGCCAGAGCCAGCGCGGCGGCTTTGTCGTGCTGCACGACCCGTGGCATCCGTGGTGGACCGCAACCATCGACGGCGTGGCAGCACCCATCCTCAAGGCCAACGTGCTGTTCCGCGCGGTCCGCGTGCCACCCGGCCGCCATACCGTCCGCTTCCGGTTTGAGCCAGTACGTGGCGTGCTGGGGTTGGCGCGGCGACAATAGCGCCCGCCACAAACTTGCCCGTCATGGCCCGCTTTAGGCGGGCCACCCAGACAAGCCGGTGTCAGGCACAACCTATCGTGCCACGGTTACGGCCGATTCCGCCCATCTACCGCCGCATTTCGCCCCCGCACGGCCGGCAGTCGCCACCACGGCACCGTCGGGTAGAGATGGTGCTCGTGGTGATAGCCGAAGTGGAAGCAGGTCAGCAGCGACAGCCATGCCGGTAAATCATTCGTCCGCGCGTTGTGCCGGTCGGGGAATGGAGACGCTTCGGGCTTGTGCGGCAGATACGTGCCGAACGTGAACAACTGTAGCGCCGACAACACGCCGGGCACGCCCCAGAACACGAGTGCGTTCAGCTGTTCGGCGCCAAGCGCAAAGCGGTAGACCAGGAATACCGCGACCAGGATCGCGACCTGTTTCAGCGAGAAGTATTCGAGGAAAAATTTTCCAAACCAGCGCCAGAAGCCATACGGCGGATGGTCGTCGAAATCGGGGTCGCCAGCGGTGCCCGAATGGCGATGGTGGCGGTGGTGCGCGCGGTTCAACTCGTCAAAAAAGAACCCGGCGTAGAGAAACAGGCATATCCGCCCGGCCAGACGGTTGGCCCACGGCCGGAACGGCACCAGCGAACCGTGCATGCAGTCGTGCGCAATAATGAACATGCCGACGTAGAGCCACGTCTGGACCACCACCAGCACCACGGCGAGCGGCGCTGTTGCCCACGTCAGCGGAAAGAAGAACACCGTGTAGATGTGAAGCCCGATCCAGGCGAGCACAATTGCCACGGCAAGCGTCAGTCCGATCCGGCTTTGACGCGCCGGATCAAAGGGTGCGTCGAGCGTAACGTCGGGATAGGCGTTTGCGGCGTCGGGTGCTGCCGTTGAGGTCGATGCGTTGGTCATGTTTCAAGCGTACCCCAATCGTGCTGCCCGGGTCGAGCCGTCTGGCGGACATGCCCGCCCCGCGCGACGATCCGTCATGGTCGTTCCTCTTTCGTCGTCAACCTTACGCGGCGACTGCAACGGCGGACCTTTTGCCATCGCACTTTGCTATGATAGCCGGTTAGGTGCGGGTGTAGGCGATCAACTCTGAGGGCAATGTGGCCGACGGCGAACGAGACAAGTCGAACGCGGGCACGGTCGTGAACCAGGGCCAGGGCCAGAGCCACAGCCTGAGCCTGAGCGAGAGCCAGGGGCTCGGTGGTCCATCTTCCACTGCTGGCGACATCGGCGCGCGCAAATCAGAGCACATCGATATCGTGATGTCCGGTGCGGTCCAGGCCCATGCGGTCACAACCGGTTTCGAGTTGATCCGGTTCGAGCACGCCGCCGCCCCGGAGATCGATTGCGATGCGATCGACCTCTCCACCGTGTTTCTCGGCCGTCGCCTCAAAGCCCCGTTTCTGATCAGCTCGATGACCGGCGGACCCATGCGCGCCGCTGGCATCAATGCCGCGCTTGCCGAAGCCGCCGAGGAAAAAGGCCTCGCACTCGCCGTCGGCTCGCAGCGCATCGCGTTGGAAGGGGCCGGAGACGGCGGCATGACCAACGACTTGCGCCGCCGCGCGCCATCCGTGCCGATCCTCGGCAACATTGGCGCGGCACAACTACGCGTCGCCGGTGGCCTCGATATCGCACGCCGCGCGGTCGATATGATCGAGGCCGACGCTCTCATCATCCATCTCAACCCGTTGCAGGAGGCGGTCCAGGCCGGCGGCGACCGGAACTGGACAGGCGTGCTCAACGCCATCGAAGCGTTTGTGCGGGCGTTGCCGGTCCCGGTCGTCGTGAAGGAAGTCGGCTGCGGCATTTCGGGCGGTCTGGCCCGGCAACTGTCCGATATGGGTGTGACGGTCATCGACGTCGCCGGGGCTGGCGGAACCAGTTGGGCGGCCGTCGAAGCCGAGCGGGCGCTCTCGATGCGGGACCGCGAAATCGCCAGCGCGTTCCGCGACTGGGGCATTCCGACGGCAGACGCCATCGTCGCGGTGCGCGCGGCCTGCCCGGGCACGACGCTCATTGCCTCAGGCGGTCTCAAAACGGGGATCGACGCGGCCAAGGCCATTCGGCTGGGAGCCGATCTTGCGGGCTTTGCAGCTGGCATTTTGCCCGCCGCGATTGACAGCACGGCCGCGCTCGTCACGCGCTTCGAGGTTCTCGCCGAGCAGCTGCGCGTTTGTTGTTTTGCAACCGGCAGCATCGATCTTGCCGCTCTGCGCCGGGCACCACTCGCCACCTCGCCGTCCGCTAGATAACAATCGGTGGTGAGGGTGCGTGGGTCATGCGTCGCACGCTTCTGGCACGACGTGCTTGGGCCAATTGCCGACCCCGTTTGCTGACGGGGCTCTAGGTCGCGGATCGGTGTCCGATCTTTTGTCGTAGGTTCTCACGACACGCCCATGGCCCGCCAGTCGCTGGCCGGGCAGGCATGGCAGGGAAACTGATCTCGACATGACAACGGCATCAACTTCGGCCGCACTCGACACGCCGACACTCGACACGCCAATACTCGACACGCCGTCGCGTCCACCGCACGTCGGTGTACCCGCAGGGATCACAAATCCCGCGAGCGGTGTGTCTACAGCCCGGCAATCACTGCCCGATGCGGCCCACATCGTGGTTATCGGGTCAGGCTTCGGCGGCCTAGCTGCTGCGGTGCGCATGCGGGCCAAGGGCTACCGGGTCACCCTGCTCGAGCGCGGTTCGCGCCTAGGCGGACGCGCCCAGGTGTTCGAGCGAGGCGGCTTCCGGCACGATGCTGGTCCGACGGTGATCACCGCCCCCTTCCTGTTTGACGAATTGTTCGAGCTGTTTGGCAAAAAGCGCGAGGACTACGTCAAGTTCGTACCGCTGCGGCCGTGGTACCGGTTTTATTATCAGGACGGCACGACGTTCGACTATGGCGGCACGATCGAGGACACTCTTGCCGAAATCCGACGGTATGAGCCAGCCGACTGTGACGGCTATCTCCGCCTCGTTGAACATTCACGCAAGATGTTCGACGCAGGGTTCACGCGACTGGCCGACCAGCCGTTCCACAAGATCTCGACCATGCTCGCCGAGATCCCGACGCTCGGTCGACTGCGCGCCGATCAGACTGTCTGGCAGATGGTGACGCGCCACATCAAGCATCCCAAAATTCGCGAGGCGTTTTCGATCCAGCCACTTCTGGTCGGCGGCAGCCCGTTCGATACCACCAGCATTTATGGTCTGATCCACTTTCTCGAGCGCAAGTGGGGTGTCTGGTTTGCCATGGGCGGCACGGGAGCTATCGTGTCAGGCATGGAACGCCTGATGCGTGAAGAGGGCGTCGATATCCGCCTGGGTGCCACCGTCTCCCAGATCGAGACGACGACGGGTGGCGGCCGCCCGCGTGTCACGGGTGTGCGTCTCGAAGACGGGACGGTCATCCCAGCCGACATGGTCGTGTCGAACGCAGATCCCGTCCACATGTATGGCGAGATGTTGCCCGAGGCGAAGAAGCCATTGGCACTCAAGGTCAAGCAGCGTTCGCGCAAATCCATGGGCCTGTTCGTGCTCTATTTCGGCACCCGCAAGGCTTACCCGGACGTCGCCCACCACACGATCTGGCTGGGCTCGCGCTACCGCGAGCTGCTCGATGAGATCTTCAACAAGAAGGTCCTCGCCGACGATTTCTCGCTCTATCTCCATCGTCCGACGGCGACCGATGCGAGCTTTGCGCCACCCGGCTGCGAGAGCTTTTACGTGCTGTGCCCGGTGCCCAACCTCGATGGCGGCCAGGATTGGGCCGTCGAGGGGCCAAAGCTACGCCAGCGCGTTATTGCCGCGCTCGACCGGACGATCCTGCCGGGGCTGACCCAGGAAATCGTCGAAGATTTCTACATGACACCGGTCGACTTCAAGCACGACTACCTGTCACCGGCTGGCGCCGGGTTCTCGATCAGTCCACATTTCACGCAATCGGCGTGGTTTCGCTTCCACAACAAGTCGGAAGCCGTCGACGGCCTCTATCTTGTCGGCGCTGGCACGCATCCAGGTGCGGGCATGCCGGGCGTGCTATGTTCGGCCAAGGTCATCGACCGCCTTGTGCCAGCGTTGGCGGGCTCGCCTGCAACGAAATCTGGTCCCGGTTGAGAGACCGGGTCGCGGCTCGAACTGTGGTAGACTAGTGTTCCGTCTCAGACAGTTGCTTCCCCCAGCGGCGAGGTTGAGAGCAAATGTCTGAGACATGAGGAACACTAGCAAGCTTTGTTTCTAGTGTTGCTTTTGTATCTAACGTTTGGTTGAGACATCAGTTGCGGGCGGGGACCAAACGTCAGACACGCAACATTGGCTGGATGCAGTTTTTCGGGAGAGGCAATCATGCCGAATTCGGTTCTACGTCGTGCAATTTTACGTCGTGCAGTCCTTTCCGCGTCGGCGGCACTCGGGCTAGTGATGTCATTGGCAGGTGGCCTTGAAGCGCGCGGGCTCGGTGAAGCTGGCGAACTGGAGGCGGCACGGGCCAACGCGCGCGCGGGAGGGCCAACCAGTGAGCGCGATAAGGATCTGCTGACGCGCTATGGTTGTCTCAGTGGCACACGGAGCAGCTTCTGCCGCCGTCTCGACGGCCCGGCGGCCGATAGCCGGATCGTCGAGGGTACGCAAACCGACCGCAAGCCCTCTGCCGTGCTGTCACGGTCTTACAAAAATACGTCAAAGCGAAATAGTAATTGACCACGCCGAACGGTCCAACGGTGGCTGGCGGATGCCATGGCCGGTCCGATCCGAAGCGCTATGCCGTCTTGACGGTCTGATCTGAGGGCGCCATCTGCCGCTCATGCTCGTTGCCCTGCCGCCGCTGACGTTGTCGATCATCTTCGCGCTCGCGTTTTCGGTGGCGATGATGGTGGTCGCGCTGACGTTGTTCTTCACCCATGACCGTAACCAAGAGGATCTCGAGGCTTCGGTCGACTATTCGTTTTCAGGCGAAACCATCCGGCGCGCGCTGAACTATTACCGCGTTCTGGGTGCCGCGATGTTGGCCGCCTACGTGCTTTTCGTCTTTTCCTGCCTGCATCTGCAGTGGGAGGGCTACCAAATTTTCGCGCGCGACGGGAAGCCGACCTGGGCGGGGCCGTTCCAAGTGCTGCTGTTTGGCCTCGACCTCGTTCTGCGCGGCGGCTTTTTCGATTTCATGCAGCACTTCGATCTGCACGTCTCGCAGATCTGGATGAACCGTCAGACGACCTGGTTCGTCTGGTATTCGTTCGTGTTCCGCATGTTTTTCGCGCTGACACTTTTGCGCATGCTAATCTCGTTCTTCTGGATCTATTCCAAGA
>JAWXCP010000133.1:0-6519 GCA_034408685.1 Hyphomicrobium aestuarii
CCTTGGCGCTGGCATGTCGGGCGGGCTGATCCACGTCGCGGGCGATTGTGGGGATAGCGCTGGCGGGCTGATCGCGGGCAAACGCTTCGGCATGACCGGCGGCACGATCGTCATCGATGGATCGGCGGCCGCGCGGACGGCTGAGAAGATGCGGCGCGGGACGATCATCGTGCGCGGCGCGACGGGTGCCATGGCGGGCGTGCGCATGCTCGGCGGTACAATCGTCGCCGAGGGTGGCGTTGGACCCGACGCGGGCCGCCTGATGCGGCGCGGGACAATACTGGCGTCGAGACTGATAGCTGGCGCCGATATTCCGGCGACGTTCGCCGATTGCGGTGTCCACGATCTGGTGATCCTGCGCATCATGGCGCGCAATTGGACGCGTGAACTTGGCCCACTGGCCCCGCGCTTTACGCCACATGTCGTGCGGCGCTACGCGGGCGACCTCGCCACGATCGGCAAAGGCGAGTTGCTGCTGCCAGCGTGACATCCGCATCACTGCAGCCTCAGGCCAGAAAGCAGCGAAGTGTCGTGACCAATCTGCTCGCCGACAACGCGCGTTATATTGCTTATGGACGTCTCGATGTGATGGCCGCAGAGGCGGTGGCATCATCGAGCGTCAATCGACGAGGGAACCTATGCTGACCATCATTCTGTCTGCCTGTCTGGTCGCCGACCCCGGCCAATGCCGGGATCATCGCATTCCAGCCGAGAACATCGTTGATCCGACGCGCTGTGTGATGACCGCGCAGCCGTTCGTCGCAAAGTGGGCCGACGAGCACCCGCTTTGGGAAGTGAAGAAGTATATTTGCCGCCCGACGGCGGAAAACGAAGGCTGATCAGCTGGCCACGATCAGACCGATAACCCGGCGATGGGCCCCTCAGCGCTTTCGCCCCGCCCGGGTTCGCGTCAGCATCCCACGGACCAGAACCGTGTAACCGACGCGGACGATGGTGGCTGCGGAAAATATGGTCATTGCCATCGCGGCTGCCGGGGCCACGTCGCCCGCGTCATCGATGTTTAATACTTCGATCGACGCAGGGTCGTTTCTGGCGAACACAGGAACACGACCGCAGACACCGTGGTCAGCGCGTTGACGAACACAGAGGGCGGATTGTTGCTCAGACCCCGCCCGATGGCGGGCTCACCCTGCCTCTATGACGGGAGTGTGAACGTGGTTACCCCGTCCAGCTAAGCGTTAGGGTGGGCAGATGGCGTCCCGAAGCCAACAACCAGGCCTCGGTTCTAGAAAGCCTCTGTTAGGTGACATTCGCGAACCAACGAAATTGCAACACCCAATCCTGGAAAGCCGTGGCTCGGCAATTCGTTGACTGACCGACCGATGCGCCGATGCTCTCGTAGTCTATAAAGCGTGTGGCCGTCTTGGCCGGCTCAACCGAGTTCCTCTAAGCCAAGCCCAGGACCCTTCAACTTTGGCAGTTCTTGACCGACCGGATCGACGGCAAGTCGCCTGGGTGCTTGGTCTGCACCAAAAGGCAATGCGTTTGGCCGACCGGCTTCCCGAAAATGCTAAGCATATCGTACCTGGCATTGTCGTTGCCGCTGCGACGGCGTTCACCGCCTACGTGATCACGCAACTTTTTGGCGCGCTGTTTACGATGGCGTTCAGCCGCAACTTGACGATCCCAGTTGTTGCGGTGGCACTGTTGCTGGGACTGGCACTTAATCGGCACTTGGCGACGCCCCGCTATCGTCCGGGGCTCGTGTTTTCAGCGGGGACGATGCTTAAAGTCCTCGTCGCGTTATTGGGCCTTCGGATATCCTTGTCCGACGTGTCGCAACTCGGCCTCCCGCTAGCTATCAGCGTTATCATGTGCATGACATTGACGCTTGCAGTTGCCATTGGAGCTGCTCGCGCGCTCGGGTTGCCGTCGTGCACCGGTGCGCTAATGGGTGCTGCCAATGCGGTCTGTGGTGCGGCCGCAACGCTTGCGACATCCGCTGCCTTGCCTGCCGATCGCGATCGGACTGCCAGTGTCTTGCTAACCGTCGTGTTGGCCAGCACAGTTTCCACGATCGCTATGCTGACCTTTCCTCTACTCGCGGGCACGATCGGCTTGAGCCCCCTGCAGTCTGGGGTCCTGATTGGCTTGTCGATTCAGGATGTCGCGCAGGTCGTGGGCGCCGGGCTAGCGTTGCCGCCGGAGGCTGCTGCTGCTGCTGTTACCGTAAAGATGTTTCGCGTATTTATGTTGCTCCCCGTCGTACTCGCTATTGCTTGGCTTTGGCGTGGGCAGACCACCCTGCCGGATACAAAAGTCCCTCTCGTGCCAAGGTTCGCGATTGGGTTCTTGATCCTGTGCGTCATAAATTCTAGCCTTCAGGCTTTGCCAGGGCCATCAGCGGTTTATATGCCCCTCAGGTCAGCCGTCATCGATATGACCAATGCAGGATTGGCCGTTTCGATCGCGGCATTAGGAATTGGAACGTCGATGCCGACACTTTGGGGATTGGGCGTCCGCCCGATCGCCGTGTTTTTGCTGGCGGCCGTGACGATTTTGGCAGGCGCGCTCGGCAGCGTCCTCATTCTTGTGCCGTAGCCGGAGTGAACGTAGCCCGGAGTGAACGTAGCCCGGAGTGAACGTAGCCCCGAGTGAACGTAGCCCGGAGTGAACGTAGCCCCGAGTGCACGATCAGTGCTCGAATGGCAATTCGTCAGGCCGCTCCAGGTAGATTACATCCCGCTCAATACGGATGAGACCTGATTTTTGAAATCGCGAGAGCGTACATGTCACCCACTGGCGAGTCGAGCCGACGATCGTTGCCAATTGTTCGTGGGTGATGCTGCGGTCGATCATCAATCTTTCGCCTTGTCGTCCATTTCGGTCAGCCGTCGCGAGGATGATAAGCAGCTGTGCCAAGCGTTCCGTGATCGATCGGGTGCCAAGCATTTGCACCAGCGCCGAATAACACTTTCCTTTTGTCACGAGCCCTTCGATCAGCGCCAGCGCGATGCCTGGAATAGTCGACGCCAAGTATCGCAGTTTAGCGGCTGGCAAATAATCGAGGCGCGATGGTTCGACCGCCATGGCTGACCACATGTGCAGACCGCCACCAAAAATTTCTGGGCCGCCGATAAAGTGTCCTGGAGTCCAATAGGCGAGTGTAATTTCTTTGCCGGTCGGACCCGCGTAGTAGATTCGCACCCGTCCGCTTACGATCACAAAGATACCGCTGTGGACGTCACCTTGAAGGAAGATCGTCTCCGATGCGGAAAACGTCATTGGACTTGCCGCGCGCCGAAGCTGGGAAATTTCGTCAAGTTTTAAGCGGTCGAGAAATCCTGCTCCCTCGTTGATGTGCGAGAGTGCTTCTGACAGAAACACTGCGGAGTTTTGCCGATCGTGGCCATCGTCAACCGATGAAGCACCCAGTCGCGTTACGTTGGCATGAGGCTCTGTCATGGCCCTCTCGTCAACAATATTACTTGGTGCAGACCCGCCGGTGTGCTCGGCGATTTGGTCATTTGTTCTGTTGCTCGAAAGCTCGCATACTTTCACTGCGGATCTTTTCATGACACAACCTGCGTAACTTGATGAACCGCTCGTCTAACGCCGTGTCTCCATCGCGCGGACGTGGCAGATCGACGGTGATATCTGCGATAATGGCGCCCGGGCTCGCGCTCATAACCAACACGCGGTCGCCGAGAAAAACGGCCTCATCGATGTCGTGGGTCACGAACAATACTGTGATGCCAAAATCGCTCCAAATCTTGAGTAGATTTTCTTGCATGACGTGGCGGGTCTGGCTGTCGAGAGCGCCAAACGGTTCGTCCATTAGCAGCACACGGGGATAATTGGCGAGCGCCCGAGCGATGCCGACGCGCTGCTGCATTCCGCCAGATAGTTCAGAAGGATAGCGGTCTGCGAACTTCGACAAGCCAACCATTTCGATAAACGTATCGGCGACGGCCTCTGGCGTCGGGTCCCACCGTTCGAGAATACGCGGCCCGAATGCCACATTCTCTCGAACCGTCTTCCACGGAAACAACGAGTATTGTTGGAACACCATGCCACGGTCGGGGCCTGGTTTTTCAATAGTTTCACCGTCCACAAGAACCTTGCCAGTGCTCGGCGTAACGTAACCAGCGACCGCGTTGAGGAGGGTCGACTTACCGCATCCCGATGGTCCAAGCAGGCAGACAAACTCTCCTGGTTTGATTTCTAGTGACGTCTCCTGGACGGCAAGTTGCTGCTTTTCCCTCTTGCCGTAAGTAACCGTAACTTTGTCGATAACAATATGGCCCTTATCAAGGGCTGTGCGCTTTGGTGTGCGAATGACTGACATGGTTGTCGCCTGTCTTAGTTCAGGCTCCGGCGGACGGCTGTTTGGCTTCAGGCGAATTATGTTCAACATGGCTGATGCTCGCAACTGGGAACGATCGGACGGCCTTGGTGTTAGCGTTGGAGCTTTCGCCACCTCAGGAACGGTGCTGTTGCCAACTGGACAGCGAGCGTCGAGAGTGTGCCGAGCAGCCCGATGGTGAGCATACCGACGATGATCTCAGGGTATTTGATGAGCTGGTAAGACGTCCACGTAAAGTACCCGATCCCATACTGACCAGAGATGATTTCTCCGGCAAGCAGCGAGAACCATGCGACTCCCATGCCGACCGACAATCCGGTTGCGATATTAGGCAGTGCGGCTGGCAACACGACGTGTCGAAATATCTGCAGCTTGCGTGCGCCAAGAGAACGAGCCGCGCGAACCAGCACTTCAGGCGTTTGGTCGACGCCAGCGACGGTGTTGAGAATAATGGGAAAGACGGCGCCGAGGAACGTAATGAAGATGATCGAGCTTTCCTCGGTTGGCCACATCAGGATCGCGAGAGGGATCCAAGTCACCGCTGGGATTGGTCGCAAAATTTCAACGTAGGGTATGACGAAGTCATACGCGATGCGCGAGCGTCCCATCGCTAGGCCAAGAATGATCCCGATAATTGCTGCGAACGCATAGGCGATGGCGACGCGCTTTATACTAACTAGAATGTGGACTAGAAACTTGTCGCCTTCCAGCTGTTTTACGAACGCGGCCCAAACCTCGACGGGTGACGCGACATGCTCAAACCGGACAATCAGATTCAACTCGACATCGACCGCCCATTGCCACCAAAGAACACCGAGCACGAGTGCCAGAAATCTGCGCGTCCAGGTGATGACAATGCCGGGGCCGGATGCGAACTCCGATATCCAACTGAGCATTTTATGGGTGAGAGTCGGACCCGGCTTGATTGTAGAGATTGGCTTCGTATTTGCGATTACTGCTGGATTGCTTCGCGCTGGCACTTCGACGCCTGAGGCGACGTCGAGCGATGCCGTTGCGTGGGCGGCGACGATTTTTGAATTTGCACGATCCGGCGCCGCTGCGATTGCCATATGCGTATCCTCCGAGCACGTCAGCTTCGTCCACAGGCGAAGGCCGCCTCATTGGCGGGGCAGTAGGGGAGGCCAGCCATCTCTGAAGGACGGCCTCCACTCTGGCGATGTTCATTCAAGAGACACGTTTTCAGGAAACCTCGGCCCACATCACGAGTTGGCCTTTTCCGGCAGCCGCGAACGTTTCGGCCTCACCTTTTTTCATGAACGTCGCCAGTTCGCCCGAGGCGCCACGTACGTAAAAGGCAACGTGTCCGAACAGCTTTAGTCCGGTCTTTTTGTCGTAAACGTAGGTCGCGAAGACCTTTTTCCCGGCGCCTTTAGCCGTCTTGTGCGCTTCGATCATTGCTGCGACGGTGTCAAACGATACGATGCCCTGTCCGTCGATCCACATTTCGGCTGGCTTCAGCCCAGGTAATTCGGGTGATGGCGAAACCACGGACTTTACTGCAGCGTCATAGTCAAGCCCTTTGGTTGCAAAACCTTTCTTGACAAATGTCGGATCAATCCAGCGATCAAAGTCTAGAGGCGGGATCTCACGTTCTTTGGCGAGAAGGCTGTGGTCGAACTTCAACGCCTCGACCCACTGCGGCTTTATCGAGCCCTCGAACGTCGATATACCGCCCTTTGAGAAGTAGAGATATAGAACTTCCTTTTCGATACCCGTCCACTCTGCGACCTTGATGGCAGCGTTCAACGGGTCAGCGGCGATCCAAGCCTGTGCTTCCATCGTGGCGATAACGTAGGCCTGCACGATCTCGGGGTACTTCTCGGCGAATTCTTTCAGCACCACGGTGCCATGGAAGGTTGGGATCCCAGCTTCACTGCCATCAAAAATTTTGCGACCCGTGCCGCGAAACTCCATGACTTCCGACCACGGGCAGAAATTAGCGTGGGCGTCGATTTTGTTTTGCGCGATATTGGTGACGCCGATCGGTGGCGATTGACCCAAAATCTCGATCTTGTCGAACAGTCCGCGCTCGCGCAGGACTTTCAGCGTCATACCCCAGGCGGCACTTCCAATCCATGCCTCTCCCTTTAGCTCAGGCCAACGCTGCGTGAACTGAGCCGAAGCGGCGGCAGCGGCGGGCGCCATCGATGATCTGGCGCATGGTGCGGGCG